>NZ_JAAOQS010000048.1:0-65151 GCF_011603105.1 Rhodococcus sp. A14
ATCAGTTCCTCGTCACACTGACGGTGCAGACCACCAAGATCAACCCCACACTCACGCCGCCACCCAGATCGGCAACGTCACTGACGAACACCTACCCGCTGCTCGGCACCCCGAGCGACGCTCAACACCTCGTCGGCAGAGGCAGTACGGACGGCGGCCAAGTGATCGCTCCGCGGGACCGTGGAGTGGACGTAGCTCAAGGCATCTGTCGTGTGGGTGCCCGCGGTCTGCCTCCTGATCTCCAAGCCCAACCCTGGTCAGCCGACCGCACGGCAGCTGGGCTTCCGACGTGGACCGGTGGCGAAGCGCTCGGGCAGGCACGTGAAAAGGGCGACTTTCCCGTGTCGTGGACCCACGAAAGGGCCCGGCCTGGGAGCCGCCTACGGCTTACGCCGCCCGACTTACGAGGCGATCTGGCGTTGAAACAGGACGACAACGGCTTGAGCGTGTCCGATCTTCTCCCGTGGTGAACCGATTGGGACAGTGCATTATTCAATTCGGAGAACCGTGGCCGGGAGTACTCGATGCCCGAACGGGGGAGCGGGATTGTTCGCCTCGCGCCGGGAGGCTCGGGGGTGTGCGAGTGCCACGGTCGGCGGGCTGCCGGTGGCGGATGCGCCGAGACCAAGGACCGTATCGCCGGTTGGATGGTGATCGACGTCGGCGCACGGTGGTGGGGTGGGTGATTCCCAGCCCTGGGGTTTCTGTCGAGACTCTCGGTGATGGGTCACGCTTCAAGTCCAGGGAATCCGGGAGTTTCATCCTGGACCACGAGCACAACGGAGACTGGCAATGAACACAACCCCCGCACCCGGCGCGCCCGCTGACACACCCGTCGCCCCGCGACGGCTTGCGCTACGACGCGAATCGCTGCGCGAACTGACCACCGACGACCTGCGCCACATCGCTGGCGGACGGGTTTCCGCAGCGTGTACGTCTGGCACCACCAGCAAAACCGGCATCGTATAGGCCCACCATGAAAACCAACGCGACACCCGTCGCGCCTGTAAGTTCACCCCACCCTCCGACTGCCGGCGCTGCGCCGCGAATCGCTGCGCGAACTGACCACCGACGATCTGCGCCAGATCGCGGCCGGTAGAGGCGCGGGCGTGAGTAACTCTCTGACGCCAACGACAGGCGCTCACTGAGAACGACCGCCACGTCACGCTAGCCATTGGTACCGCAACCGTGCGCGATGAGCGGTCGGTGGCCGCTGACGGACGGGTCGACCAAGGCGCGGTCATTGCGGGTCCGCTGAGATCGCCGATCTACTGAGCTGTCGGCTTCCTTTTCCTAGATTCCGGAGTCATCGGAAGGTATCGCGGCGGCGCAGCAGGTCGACTGAGATCCGGTCCCGGTGGCGGTACAGCAGCGCCATCAGCGATATGTCTCCCGGCAGCAGGTCGTCGGTTCTCCTCTGACGCAGTGCGTTCGGGATTAGGTTCTGCTGGTCGTCAGGTTCGGGTGTCGGCATTCGGTTTCACTCGGGGATGGCTAGATCGAGGTGAGCGTGTGCTCTTGGCTCGCCGCGACGATGAGCGCCGAGGAGTCGACATCGGCGGTGAATAGCGTGACGCGCGCAAAGCGCCTCGACCCGTTACCGGATCGAGGCTCGCTTTCCGCGTGCTGTACCGGTACTGGCCGGTGGATCTGGGTCGGGGTGGACGGCTGCAGGCTGATCCACTCGCATATCTGCTAGTGAAAACTGGTCACCGCTGATCTTCCAATCATGCGAGAGTGGACCATGTCATGACCACCACCGCAGAGGCTGCTGGCACGACCGACTCGGTAACCACCGATCCCGGCCGGTCGAGGCTGTGCGGCTCACGGCGCGAGGCGACCGCCACCGCTGTGCGCCGAAGCGCCTGGCTCGCCTCGGTCGGCAGTGGACCGTGAACGGGCGGGGGTTGTTCCGCAAGGAGGCGTTGGAGTACCACGCCCGAGGTGGTCGGCCGGGCGAGCCTCTGCGCCCGGGGGACAATCATGGAGGGTTTCGTCGGGTCGCATCGCCGGGGCGCCGTCGGGTGCCGTTCGTGCCGCAGGCCGAGATGTCCGATTGCGGACCCGCCGCATTGGCGATGTCGCTGGCCGCATACGGCAAGTGGGTGCCGTTGCGGGAAGTACGAGAAGTGGTCGGCAACGGCCGGGACGGGGCCACGGCGGAGGCGCTGGTTTCCGCTGCCCGCCACTTTGGGTTACGCGCTCGCGGCGTTCAGGCCGAGGTCGATGAGCTCGGTCTGCTGCCGACGGGGTCGATCCTGTTCTGGGAACTCAACCATTTCGTGGTGCTCGGGGCGGTGCGGCGCCGCGGGGTGGACTTGGTGGACCCGGCCGTGGGGCGGGTCCGCCTCGGTTGGGCCCGGTTCGGCCGCGGGTATACCGGGGTAGCGTTGGAACTCGAACCCGGCGAGGAATTCGCGACCCGACGGCGCCCAGCGCAGCGAGGGCGGCTGCGCCGCCATGCGGGCGCACTGCTGACCCAACGGGGCCGGCTGGTCAAGGTCCTGGCCGCATCGATCGTGCTGCGGGTTCTGGCACTGGCGCTGCCCGTCCTGACCGGCATCGTGGTGGACAGGGTGATCCCCGGAAACGACCGCTCACTGCTCGCTGTGGCCGCGGCGGTGATGGCGATCATGACTGCCACGACGCTCGCCACGACGTGGCTGCGGGGACGGTTGCTGCTCGCTCTGCGCACGGTCGTGGACCTGCGTACCACCGTCGGGTTCCTCGATCACTTACTGGCCTTGCCCTACAGTTTCCACCTGCGCCGCTCCGCCGGGGATCTGATGATGCGGCTGCGCTCCAACACCGTGGTCCGCGAGATCCTCACCACCGGCGCGTTGTCGGCGATGCTCGACGGTGCGTTGGTCACGGGCTACCTGGTGTTGCTGGTGATCTTCTCGCCGCAGCTGGGCGTGTTGGTGGCAGGATTGGGTGCCGCCCAGGTGGCTGTGCTCCTCGCCAGCCGCGGCCGCAACCAGCGACTGACCGCCGAGGGGCTGCAAGCGGAGGCCAAGACCCAGGCCTACGCCTACCAGATCTTCTCCGGCGTGCAGACTCTGAAGACTTCCGGCGCCGAGGACCGCGCCATCGAAGCCTGGTCGAACCTGTTCGTCGACGAACTCAACGTCACGGTGCGCCGGGGTCGGCTCGCCGCCGGTGTCGAGGCGGCCCTGGCTGCTCTGCGGATGGGTTCTCCGCTTGCTGTCCTGAGTGTCGGAGCACTCTTGGTGCTGAACGGGCAGCTGAGCCTGGGCGAACTGCTCGCGCTGGCGGCGCTGGCCGCCGGGTTTCTGGAACCGCTGGCCGCTCTGGTCGCCACGGTGTCTCAGTTGCAACTGTTGGGCAGCTATCTGGACCGTATCGACGACGTATTGGACACCCCGCGCGAACAAGACGGCCACGCGGTGCGCCGCGCGCCGACCCTGCTCGGCGGCATCGTCGCCGAGCGTCTCGTCTTCGGCTACGCCCCCCTCGACGAACCGGTGATCCGCGATATCGGGCTCGACATCCAACCGGGCCAGACGGTGGCCATCGTCGGACGCTCGGGCTCCGGGAAGACCACCCTGGCGCACCTGCTGTTGGGACTGTACCCGCCGGACAGTGGGCGAATCCTGTTCGACGGGATCGACCTGGCAGCACTGGACTGCCGCAGTGTGCGCGCTCAGCTCGGCGTAGTTGTCCAAGACCCGTTCCTGTTCGGCGTGTCCGTCCGCCAGAACATCGCCTTCGCCCACCCCGCCGCCGAGTTGCACGAGGTGGAACAGGCTGCGCGGCTGGCGTGTATCCACGACGACATCACGGCGATGCCGATGGGGTACGACACGATGCTCGTCGACGGCGGCGCATCCCTGTCCGGCGGACAGAAGCAACGCCTCGCACTGGCCAGGGCCCTGCTGCACCAGCCCAAGATTCTGCTGCTCGATGAAGCCACCAGCCACTTGGACACCATCACCGAGGCAGCGGTGCACGACAACCTGAACACCCTGGGGTGCACCAGAATCGTGATCGCGCATCGGATGTCCACGATCCGTGGCGCCGACCGGATCATCGTCCTGGATGAGGGCACGATCGTCGAATCCGGCGGCCACGACGAACTGTTGGCCCGCGGCGGCGCATACGCCCGGCTGGTTGACGATCACACCGGTCGAAACCCCGACGACGGGAGTGATCACGTTGGCCGCTGAAAAAGCGCTCGTGCCGTCGGGCTTCTTCGTCATGCGCACCCCGTTGCTGCCGGTGGACGTGCTGGCCGGTTGGGGTACCGACGGGGCAGACCCGCGCGAGCGGCTGCGCAGTCTCGCCGCACGGCCGGAGGTCGCCGAAGCGCTGTGGTTGGCCTCCCCGGAACTGACGGCACGATGGCAGGAAAACACGACCACCGAGGGCCCGTTGGACCGTGTCGAGCGGGCGGTCGCGGCGTATCTGATCCGCGCAGCAACCCGCCCCACCCCATTCGGACTGTTCGCCGGCGTCGGGGTCGGGCGGCTGACCGGGCGGGACACGGCGCTGCACGTGCCGCCGCTGAGTTCGCTCCAGCGCCGGAGCCGACTGGACATGGGAGTGCTGGCCGCGGAGGCGGACCGGGTAGAATGCGATGCCGGCTCAACTGATGGCCTGCTGTTCTCGCCGAACACAAGTCTGTACCGGGCCGCGGGCCGCGTGCGGTTCGTCGAGGCCCGGATGACCGGCACCGTTCGGTCGCATCACCTGGTTGCGGTCGATGAGGACGACGCACTTACCGCGACCCTGCGGCGAGCGGTGGGCGGGGCCCGCCTTGAGGACCTGGCCGCCGAACTGGTTGACGACGACATCACCGTCGAGGACGCCCGGCACTACGTCCACGAATTGGTGGACGCCCGGATGCTGGTCTCCGACGCCCAACCTGCGGTCACTGGAACCGGTGATCCTGCGGCGGCACTCTGCGCCGCGCTGCACCGCTCACCGGCCACCGCGCCCGTGGCCGAGCGCTTCGATACCGTCCGCGCGCATCTGGCGGCGCTGGATCGAGATGGTCTCGGGCAACCGGTGAGTCGGTACACCACAATCGTGAGGGATATGCGCGAGCTGGTCCCCGACCTCGACCCGGCTCGGCTGGTGCAGGTCGATCTCGTAAAACCAAGCACCGGAATGACTCTCAGCCATCGGGTTGTCGACGAGCTCGCCCGGGCTGTCGCCCTGTTGCACCGCATCACGGCCTGGCGCCCGGACCCCATGCAAGAGTTCCGGACCGCGTTCGACACACGGTACGGCGGCGCCGAGGTCGGGCTGGCGCAGGTGCTCGACGAGGAGACCGGCATCGGCTACCACGGCTCGGCGCACCCCGACGCCGAGGAATCCCCGCTGTTGGCCGGCATCGATCTCGGGCTCGGGTCGGAACCCGCCCGCACGTGGAGTCGTCGTGACGGGGTACTGCTGGAGTTGCTGACCGATGCGCTCTCACGAGGCGCGGAATGCATCGATCTCGCCGACGCCGACATCCAGCAGCTGGCTGAGCCCGATCCGCTCCCGCTGCCCGACGCCCTGTCGATCATGGCGATCGTGCTGGGTGACCCCCAGACCGGGCAGCTGCTGGTGCGCGGCGTCGCCGGACCGTCCGGCGCAGCACTGCTCGGTCGCTTTTGCCACGGCGACGACGAGCTGACCGCGGCGGTCCGAGCGCATCTGGCAACGGAGCAGGCCCACCGCCCCGACACGGTGTTCGCCGAGGTCGTGCACCTGCCGGAGGGTCGGATCGGCAACATTTTGCGCCGGCCGGTGCTCCGCGAGTACGAGCTGACCTACCTGGGCCGCTCCGACGCCCCGGCGGAGCGGCAGTTGACGGTGGACGATCTCACCGTCCGGCTCGACGGCGACCGGGTGGTGCTGCGCTCGCGCCGACTCGACCGCGAAATCGTCCCGCGGCTGACCACCGCACACAACACCACCCACAACAGCCTCGGCATGTACCGATTCCTCGCCGACCTTCAGAATCAAGGCGTCGTCTCCTGGATGGCGTGGGACTGGGGCCCGCTCGCCGATGCGACATTTCTGCCGCGGGTCACAGCCGGACGGCTGGTGCTGGCCCGGGCCCGCTGGCGCCTGACCGCAACCGAGGTCGACGGGCTGCGCGATCACGACGACGTGGCCCGGCTGCGCGCCGCGCGCAAGCTCCCGCGCGTGTGCACCCTCGCCGAGTTCGACAACGAGCTGGTCGTCGACCTGGACAGCCCACCCTGGGTACACACCATGTTGCGCGCCTTGAACCGCGGCCAATCGGCCACGCTCATCGAAACTCTCGGCTTCCACGAACCCACCGCTGCCGGCCCCGACGGCAGATTCACCCACGAGCTGGTGGTGCCGTTTCTCCGGCCTCCCGCACCGGTGCCGTCGAAAACGCCGCCGTTGTCTCGGCGGGTCGGTTCGGTACCGCGGAACATTCCGCCGGGGTCGGACTGGCTCTACCTCAAGATCTATACCGGCACCACCGGCGCCGATGCTGTTCTGCGTACGCTCGGCCCACCGATCCGGGACGCAGTCGACGCTGGTTCGGCCACCCGATGGTTCTTCGTCCGCTACGCCGACCCCGATTGGCACATCCGTCTCCGACTCACCGGAAACCCCGAGGCGCTCCGTGAGCAGATCCAGCCCGCACTGTCGGAAGCGCTCGTACCGCTGATCGACAACGGGATGGTGTGGCGGGTCCAGCTCGACACCTACCAACGCGAAATCGAACGCTACGGCGGCAACGAGGGCATACTGCTCGCCGAGCAGGCATTCCACGCGGACAGCGCCGCCGCGCTCGGTATCGTCGAAATGCTCTCCGGCGACACCAGTCTCGACGCTCGCTGGCGACTGACCTTGGCCGGCACAGACCGCCTCCTCGACGACCTCGGCTTCGACCTGCCTTCTCGTGCCGCACTCGTGCGGCGGCAACGCGACGGGTTCGCCACCGAGTTCCCCGGCGGGCCAACACAGGCCCGGGAGCTGGGACGGCGATACCGCGCGGAACGAGCCGCCATCGAGCAACTGCTGGCTGCCGGCACTCAACACCCGCTCGCCGCTTGCCTGCGGTATTTCGATATCAGGTCGGAGTCGTTGCGGAGGATCGGCACCGAACTGCACGATCTCGACCACGCGGGTCGCCTCGGCGTACCGCTGGAAGCATGGGCCGCGAGCCTGGCCCACATGCACGCAAACAGGATGCTGCGCTCCGTCCACCGCGCCCAGGAACTGGTCATCCACGACCTGCTGGACCGACACTACCGTTCTCACCTCGCCCGATCGTCGCGTTGATCGAACCAGGTCAAGTCCCGTGAGGTGGTGTACGACGTCGTCGCGTGATTCCTCGCGTGATGGCCATGCGGTCAGAGCCGCGGGTGTCACCTCCTGAGTTGGTTCGGCAGTGGTGTCGGGCGTCTGGCCACCGCGAGCGCGGGCGGGGACGTCGAGTCCGAGGTAGCGGCGGACTTCGATCCATTCGTCGTGCTGCTCGGCCAGAACGGCTCCGACGAGCCGAATTAGGGCGGTGCGGTCGGGAAGAAGATCCCGACGACCCCGAACACCTATATCACCGAAGCGGCAATGACTTCGTGGTGCGTCTCGGTGCTGCCGAATAGCAGTGTGTCGCTCTTGGCCCGCCGAAAGTACCTGTTTAGGGGGTGTTCCCAGGTGAATCCGATGCCGCCGTGGATTTGGATGGATTCTTCGGCGGCGTAGGTGAAGGCCTCGGACGCCAGCACGTGCGCAATGCTCGCTGCAGTGGCTAGTTCGTCTGTTGGCCTTTCGTCGGCGTTCGCCGCGTCCAGTACTGCGGCGTGCGCCAGTTCGAGTGCCACCAGCATGTCGGTGAGTCGGTGCTTGATCGATTGGAAGGAGCCTATCGGTCGGCCGAACTGTTCCCGGGCCTTGGCGTACTCGACCGACATCTCCAGGCACGCCTCGGCGGCGCCCACCTGTTCGGAGGCCAGCGCCACGAGGGCTGACGCCTGCGCGCGGAGCAGCGTCGCATGCAGGTTCGCGCCGCCGACCCCCTGTGCATGGGCGTCGGCAAACTCGATCCGGGTCAGTGGGCGGGTGGTGTCCAGGGACTCGAGCGGGGTACGCACGACGCCGGGAGCAGCGCCGTCGATGACAGCTAGCTCGAGGCCATTCTCTCCGCGTGCGACAACGACGAGGAGATGTGCGCTGTCGCCATTGACCACGAATTCTTGTGTGCCCCGAAGAATCAGCCGGCTGTCACCGGATGGGGTGGCGGTAATCGGGGTGTCCGAGTACGGGTACCCGGCGACTAGGGTGGCGGTGCATTTTCCTGTTGCGATGGCGGGTAGATGTGCGGCGCGGCCCGCGTCCGAGGCGCATTCCGAGAGGGTGAGGCCGGCAAGACACACGGACGAGAAGTAGGGGGCGTCGGAGATGGTACGGCCGAGTTCGTGCATCACGACCGAGGTGTCTTTGAGGGTGCAACCGGCTCCACTGAAGCGCTCGGGGAAGGGGATCTCGGTCAAGCCGAGGCCGGTGAGCCCTTCCCACGGTGCTTGTCTCGTATCAGCGTTCTTCGTGAGGTAAGCGCGGACGCTGTCGCGAAGTTGTTCTTGTTCCTGGGTCAATTCGAGGGCCATGTTTGCTCCTAGCGCGGTTCTCTGGGCAGCCCGAGGCCGCGTTCGCCGATGATGTTTCGCTGGATCTCGTCGGACCCGCCGGCGATTCGGTAGCCCGGGGCGCCCAGGAGATGCTCGGTCCAGGCATAGGTGTTCGGGGTGCCCGTGTCGGCGAGGATGCGGGGTCCGAGGAATCGGGCCGCGGCGTCACCGATGCGTTTGAGATTTTGCGTCCACACGAGCTTGGCGATCGAGCCTTCGACTCCGGGGACATGTCCGGCGAGTTCCCGCTCGGCATGCCGGGCGTTGAATATTGCGGTGGCGCGTTCGTAGACGACGACTTGGGCGAGTGTCTGACGCACGTGGGGGTCGTCGGTGATGCAAAGTTGCCTGGCGAGCCGGATCAGGTCGGCTGCGCTGCCGCCGGCGGAGACGATTCCGCCGCTGGAGCTGCGTTCGAAACCGAGGGTGGTCAATGCGACGTTCCAACCGTCGCCGACGTCGCCGAGACGCAGCGAGTCAGGCAATTCGACGTCATTGAGGAACACCTCGTTGAACGTGGAACCGCCGGACATCTGGCGGATGGGCCGGGTTTCGATGCCTGGGGCGTCCATCGGTACCAGGAACGCCGTCATTCCGCGGTGCTTGGGTGCGGCGGGGTCGCTGCGCGCGATGAGTAGTCCCCACTCGGCGAATTGTGCGCCCGAACTCCACACCTTTTGACCGGTGATCTTCCAGCCGGTGTCGGTGCGAACTGCGCGGGTCGCGAGCGCGGCCAGGTCGGAGCCGGCGCCGGGTTCGGAGAACAGCTGGCAGCACAGTTCGTCGGCACGCAGGAACGGTTGCACGAATCGTTGTTTGTGTTCCTCGGTGCCGAGCAGGTGGATGGTCGGTGCGATCAGTTCCACAGTCACGAGGATGGTTTCGTGCCGCTCCGGGGCGCGGAACTGACGTTCGAGCTCGACGTAGATCCGTTCGTGGGACGCGGTCAGGCCCGGTCCGCCCCATTCGGGGCCCCAGGTGATCGCGCCGAACCCGGCATCGACGCGTGCGGATTGCCAGGCCTTGCCGCGGACGAGCAGTTCGCGCTCTTCGGCCTCTGTGCGGTTGTGGAAGATGGCGTAAGACTGCTCCGCGTCGTTTCCTGGCAGGTCGGTGTCGGTGGCCGGCAGATGCCGGTCCAACCGTTGCGATAGCCACGCGGTGGCGCGCTCGCCGAACGCGTCCAGGTCTTCCGGTGTTGCCAGTTCGCGCGTTGCGGTACTCATGGGTTCTTGCCGTTCGTCAGTGCGGTCATTCGTGCCTCGACCGCAGTCTTGGAGTCCGGATGCTCGGACAGCCGGACGGTGAAGGTCTGTTCGAGTTCGTAGCCGCGCTTGAGGTCCATACCCTCGCAGCCGTTCAACGATTGCTTCGCCAGGGTCAGTGCGTAGCGGCTCTTCGAGGCAATGGACCGTGCGCGGGTGAATGCGGTGTTCATGAGCGCGTTGTGGGGGACTACCTCGATCGGCGCGCCCCACCGCTCGAGGGTGTGTGCGTCGACGGCTTCTGCGGTGAAGAACAGTCGGCGCATTGCTTGCTGCGGCAGCATGCGGGCGGTGAAGCGGCCGCCGCCCAGGACCCCGACGTTCATTTCCGGCAGCCCGAACGTCGCCTTTTCCGAGGCCACCACGAGGTCGCACGATGCGGTCAGGCCAAGTCCGCTGCCTAGTGCCGGCCCGTTGACGGCGGCGATGACGGGGATCGAGCAGTCGATGAGGTTGAACATCGCGCGGCGGACGTTGCGCATCTGTAGTTCACCGCTCGTCGTGTCCATGGTGCGGAAGTCGTTGAGGTCGTTGCCCGCGCAGAACACGTGACCGCGTCCTGTGAGCACGGCGACGTTGACTGTCGGATCGTCCGACAGCCGGTCGAAGGCCTCGGCGAGTTCGCCGTACATTTGGTGGTCGAGTGCATTGACCTTGCCGCGGGCGAGTTCGACCAGGGCGATCCCTGGTTCGGGTTGGGAGATGAGAATGTGCTCGGTCATGTCGTCCTCACTTCTCATGCGCCGCATGAAGGCTGACGCCGACCATCTGCGGCGTGAGGTTGGTGCGGTTGCGGGTCCAGTCTCGGAGCGCGAACTTCTGGATCTTGCCGCTCGCGGTCTTGGGTAGAACGTCCACCACGAAGACGCTCTCGGGGATTTTCTGTTTGGCGACCTCGCGACCGGTCAGGAACTCGTGGACGTCTTCGAGGGTGAGGTCCTGCGCGTGGTGGGTGACGACGAAGGCGCAGCCCCGTTCACCGGTCGTCGCGTCCGGCCCGGCGACGACGGCGACCTCGCTGACGGCGGGGTGCTCGCTGAGCAGGTTTTCCACCTCGTGAGTGCTGATCTTCTCGCCGGAGCGGTTGATGATGTCCTTGATTCGACCCTCGATGTGGATTGCGCCGGTTTCGTCGAACCGCGCGAGGTCACCGGATCGGAAGAAGCCGTCGTCGGTGAACGCCGCGGCGTTGAGTGAGGAGTCGAGGTACCCGAGGAAGGTGTCGGGGCCGCGCCACAGGACTTCGCCGACGGAGCCGGGCGCGACAGGGCGCTCGGCGGGGTCGACGATGATCACCTCGGTGGGCGCCAAGACTCGACCGTCGGTTCGGGTGCGTAATTGCGGTGTGTCCCAACGATTGCCTGCTGTGACGGACGGCCCTTCGGTGGCGCCGTACATGCGGACGACGGTGCCGAGCCGATCGGTGGCCCGGCGGGTCAGTTCGTCCGGCATGTCAGCGCCGCCGCACACGATGTACCTGATCGACGGAGTCGGGCGACCCGCCGAGACCGCCGCGTCGAGCAACCCTTGCAGAAACGGTGTGGAGAAGATCATGAAGCTGGCGTCGTCGCGGGCAATCTTGTCGAGCGCGGCGGCTGGATCCCACTGATCGTGCAGCACGACCGGCGCCCCGAGCAGGAACGGCAGTGTCAAGGCGCAGTTCACCCCGGTCACGTGCGTGACCGGCGACGGGTTGAAGATGACGTCGTTCTCGTTGAGGCCGAACAACTCGATCATCGAGAGGTTCTCGAACACGAGCGTGTTGTGGCTGTGCAGCGCGCCCTTCGGATCCGCGGTCGTCCCAGAGGTGTACAGCAGCAGGCAGACCTGATCCGGATCCGGCTCTTGCAGTGCGGCAACCACCTTCGCGGCTTCAGCCGGGGCATCGCCTAGCAGCTCCTTCCATGTGGTCATCCGCTCGTCGGTGCTGCGCTCGTCACGGTCGCCGAGGACGACGACCTTCTTCACGTGCGGCAAGTCGTCGAGTAGCTGGTCATACATGGCGGCGTAGTCGAATCCTCGGTAGGTCGCGGGAATGAAGACGGCCGACGCCTGCGCCTGCCCGAGGATGAACCGCAGCTCGCGCCCTCGGTAGATCGGGACTATGGGGTTGGCGACGGCGCCGAGCTTCATGATCGCCTGGTAGATGATGACCGCTTCGGCCCGATTGGGGAGCTGGAACGAAACCACGTCGTCGGCACCGATCCCGACCGAATGCAGCGCCGCAGCGAGCGTGGTCGCGTCGCGGTCGACGTCGGCGAAGGTCAGGCGTGTGTCGCCGTCGATCACGGCCACTGCATCGGGGAACAGCGACGCGGCGCGTGTCAAGTAGTGCCCGATCGGCTGATCACGCCAGTGCCCTGACTCTCGGTAGGAATGGACAAGGTCGGGCGTCGGTGGGCGCGTCGGCCACATCTTTACCTCCGGGAGATTATTGCGTTCGGATGTTGAGTGGGTGCCACGGGTTGACTGGTGTCACGCTAGCCACTTTCCCTAAATATGTACAGAGTTTGTCGATTCGCGCTCCGGCCTGGGTAGGGTTTGTACGCATGGCGGCTATGCACCGAACTGTCGACGAGTACACCGGGGACGCAATGACGAAGGACGATGCCCATCGCGCAACGGGCAGGGTCCCGAAAATGTCCGAGCGCATCGCGAACCAGATAGCGGACAAGATCCTCGGGGGCGGCATCGAGGCCGGTGACCGACTGTCGACCGAGAAGGAAATGGTCGCCGAGTACGGCGTGGCGCGCACGACTGTGCGCGAAGCCCTCCGCCTACTCGAGAGCCGGGGCCTGGTCACCATTCGGGCCGGTGTCGGCGGCGGCCCAGTCGCGTGCCGGCCGCAATTCGAATCACTGGGCAACACCATGAAACTGTTCCTGCAGCTCGAAGGTGCAAATCTCAGCGACGTCATCGACACCCGGCTCACCCTGGAACCGGTGGTCGCGCAACAGGCCACGCCTCGAATTACAGACGGCCAACTGGACGAATTGCAGGCAGCGCTCGACAGCATGCGGACACAGCCCGACGACTACGACAACTTTATCGAGAAGAACGCGCTGTTCCACACCACCATCTACACCGCGTCCGGAAACCCGGTGCTGCGCATCCTCATGGAAACGCTGCTACTGCTGGTACGCGATGCGGAACCCACACGGCACCCTGAGATCACCCGCACCGCCGCCGTCGAAGCGCAGCAGCTGGTGCTCAATGCCATGCGCTCCCGAAATGCCTCCGCCGCAGGAGAGGCGATGGAGGCCTTCGTCCACGACACCGCGAAGTACTACCGTAAGCGCCTTGCACACATCATCTCCGAGCCCGTGCACTGGCAGCTCTAGCGGCTGCATCCCCAAGTTTTCGAAAACATGTACAGATTTAGCGGCCGCGCGGTTATGGTGTGAAAAGCGCTCGCAGGATATGACTCACCCCCCGCCTACGGTGAGCGCACCTTCGGTCCACACTCTCCGCACAGAAATGAGACGTTCGTGGCGACCCACACGAATTCCACCTCGCGCACCCCTACCCTCGAGCAAACTAGGCGCCGCGGCGTTCTCGCCGCCGCCGTCGGCACCATCGTCGAGTACTACGACCTCACCGTCTACGCCTACCTGGCCGTGGTCGTCAGCCCACTGTTCTTCCCCGGCAACGATCCCACCGCCGCATTGCTCGCCAGCCTCGCCGTATTCGCGTCGGCCTACCTCATGCGCCCCATCGGCGGCATCTTCTTCGGCCGCCTCGGTGACCGGCACGGACGCAAGCGCGCCCTGCTGGTGTCCGTACTGCTGATGGGGGTCGGCAGCCTCCTCATGGCATGCCTGCCGACGTACGCGTCCGCGGGCATCGCCGCGCCGATCCTGCTGGTCCTCGCGCGTCTGGTGCAGGGCTTCTCAGCAGGCGGTGAACTCGGCGGAGCATTGACGTACGTCTATGAGACCGTCGGGGAAAAACGTAAGGGCCTCGGCGCCTCGTTCGTCGCACTCGGCAGCAACGGTGGTTTCGCGCTCGCCGCGATTGCGGTCGGGACCGTGTCAGCGCTCACCACTGAACCGCAGATGACCAGCTGGGGCTGGCGGATCCCGTTCCTGCTGGGCGTCCCCCTCCTGCTCTTCTGCCTGTGGACCCGGACCCGCATCGACGACACCGCACAGTTCGAGAATGCCGCGGCTACGGACGACCTGGCGAAGTCACCGTTCGCCGAACTCATCCGCACACACCCCAAGCAGGTTCTGCAGGTGTTCGGGCTCGGCGTGGCACAGAACGCCACCGGCTACATGGTGCTCACCTACATCGGCATTCACCTGGTCCGCCAAGGCGGATTCGATCGGACCGCGGTCACCTGGACGACCGCGCTCATCATCGTGCTGATCGCGCTGTTGATGCCGGTCGCCGGTCTACTCGTCGACAGATTCGGCAGCGTCCCGGTCGCGGCAGCCGGACTGATCGGATCCGGCATCCTTGCTTACCCTGCCATGTCCCTGATGGGCGGTCACGGGCTGGTCGTCGCGGGCGTGGCCTTCTTCGTCTTTGCGCTCGGCACCCCGCTCATCCAGGTCGCCACGGCACCACTGTTCCCGTCGCTGTTCAACTCTCGCGTCAGGCTCACCGGCGTCGCTCTGGGCTTCAACCTGGCGACGATCGCGACCGGCGGAACGGCGGCGTACATCGCCACCTGGCTGATCGACCGGACCGGGAGCGCCTTGTCGCCGGCATACTTTCTCGCAGGATCGTGCCTCATCGGGTTGCTGACGCTACTCAGCATCCGAACTGCAACCTACGGCGGCGTCCGCCGCGAGTCCGCCTCCCACACGGAAGCCGCTGCGTCCGTCGCACGTCGCTGATGTCGTCCACCCGAATGACATTTCCGAACGCTGCGTCTTTGCGACACTTACTACAGGGATCGTCCGTCTCTACCGTGGCGGGGTGACGTGAAGGGGGCAACCATGGCCCTGGCAGTGCGTACATCGCGTGTCGTGCGCGGCATCGCCGCCGCTTCCAGCGCAGTCCTCGCGTCCTTCGGTATCGCGTTGTCCGTGACGTCAACTGCGCACGCTGCGCCAACCGACGTGCAGTTCTTTCTTCCGACATATGGTGTTACGGCTGCTCCGCCCTACATGTTGTCGTCGGCCGTCGGTGGATGGGTCATCGCGCAGACCGACCTTGAAAAACCGGGGATGACGCGATTTGTAAGCGATGACGCCAACTATTGCTTCTGCAGTATCCAGTGGCGAAACCTATCGACGGGGAAGACCGGCATAACGCAGGTGGCACCTCGAAGCATGCTGAATCGGGGGTATGTACGGACAGGTCCGGGAGTGCTCGTCGCCTCAGTCGGGATTCCCGGGACTCCGAGCTTCACGTTGCTGCCGGGTGCCGGGGTGTGGACGGTTCCGTAGATCGCTGTCGCCGCCCTATGACAACATCCTCCGCATGAGTCCGATCGTTGACCCGCAGGATGAATCTGCGCTCTACCTCGCTGCCTCACCGCACACCCGCGAGCAGGTACTCGCCAGGCCGTGCCCCGTTCCAGCGACTGCTGGTGTCTACGGCTGGTGGTTCCGCAAATTGCCGGCCGCGATCGACACCTCGGGGTGCGCGACGCGGGACGGGCTCACGCTGCTCTACACCGGCATCAGTCCGAGAAAGCCGCCGACCAACGGCAAGGCTCCTAGTACGCAGAACATCCGGAAGCGAATCAAGACCCACCACACCGGTAACGCTGCCGGGTCGACACTCCGCCTCACGCTCGGTTGCCTGGTCGCGGACGAGGTCGGGATCGAGTTGCGCCGTGTCGGATCCGGTAAGCGGTATACCTTCCACATCGGGGAGACGCTGCTGTCGAAGTGGATGGCCGAGAACGCCCTCGTCTCGTGGATCGCGCATGAGGAACCGTGGGACCTTGAGGATCGGTTGATTGCGAGCTTGGACGTTCCGCTCAACCTGGACGGCAACTCGCGTAACTCCTTCTATCTCCAGTTGAAGGCTGCGCGTGCCGCTGCGAAGCGCCGGGCAGATGATCTGCCAGTCCTTCCGAACCCCGGCGTGGGCGGGCGGTAATCGAGGTTCGATCGGGTTTCATCCAAGTGTTGCGACCCAAGGTTCTCGTCAAAGGTTCTGGTAGACCATAGATATGGACAGTGTGGCGGAGATTCGTGGTGATGGACTTGTACGCGACGGTGTTCCTCACTGAGAAACTGCGATTCAGGAGCGTACGCCGGCTTGCGCCGTTCAAGCTGGCGATTCAGCGCCGTATCGAGGGGCGTTTCCTGTCGGCCTTCGATGATCAGCTCGAGGCGGCGTAGGTCGAAGTTCTCGATCGCGATGTCTTCGCGGGTGGGTCGCGCGGGTAACGCGACGATCTTGCGGGACTCTATGTGCACGGCGGGGCTGTTGAGCGATTCGACGCACGTTAATGCGCCATCGCGGAAGCGGAGAACGGAGAACTTTCCGTTCGGGGGGTTGCCATGGACAACGGAGCCATCTTGTTTGCCGGGGATGCCGACGATCTGGTGTTTATGGGCCCCTGTTGAATCCAGAACCAGGGGACCTGGTGATATTCGGTGGGTGTGCCGCTCAGTGTGCGGGCCAGTGCTCGGGCGTGGTCGACTGCGTTGTGGACTGATTCGAGCCGTGTCGGGGCACCGGCGTGGGTGCAGGAGAAGTGGGCGCAGTCGCCTATGGCCCAACTGTGCGCGTCGCTGGTGCGTAGGTAGGGATCGACCGCAATCCCGTTGAGGTTTGAAAGTCGGCCGCTGTGGCGAGTTCGGTGTTCGGATCGACCCCGATTCCGATCACGACTATGTCGGAAGGGTAGCGTTCGCCGCTCCGGCCGATTGCGGCACAGACGCGGGAGTTGTCGCCCTCGATCGCCTCGCCGAAGACGAGGCGGATCCCGGCGGATGCGTGCGCGTATGCGAAGTGTTGGGACACTCCTCGGATAGGACACGCGCCATGGGACGCTGCCCATGCTCGATCACGGTCGGCGGCCAAGATCATCGGTGAGAACGCCGACGTGGACCGCTTCCACTCGAAGGAGGCGTTCGCTCGACACAGTGGTACCGTGCCGTTACCGGTGTGGTCGTCGATCTGTGCTCGACATCGTCTCTCGCGCAGCGGGAACCGGCAGCGCAATGCAGCCATCCACCGGATCGCGCTCACTCAGGCCCGCTGCAAGATGATGCACGCCTACTCTTGGCCCGCCGCAATGCCAGTAGTGACGGCGGACTGGAGACGCTCCGCTTTCTCAACGCAGGCTCTCAGACGTCGTCTTTCGTGCCATGTTCGCCGACCAATCACTGTCAGTAACCATCGTCGCTGCTTGACAGCGGAGCTAGGGGCAGTCCTCCCATCGGCCCGTTATGGGCGGCGTTGTGAGAAGTAGATGGATCGGAGGGTGGTGGCAATCTGGGGGTCGCAGTCAGGCATCGAGATGACGTCGGCCAGAACTTCGAAGTATCGGGCCGCTGTCATGCCGTATCGGACGAAAATATCTTCCGTGGGCATCTTTCCGTAGGGCGCCCATGCCTGTGCGAAACGTATGAGATCAATGCTTTCGCTTGGTAGCTGACAGTATCGCGCTCGGCGTAGTTCGTCGGATATTCGTGCGCGGCGCTGGCGGCGGTAGGCTTTCAGCTGGTCGGTGATGGAATCTGCGGACAAGGGTGTGTGGTTTCCGGTGGGAGTGCTGCGTTCGGGATTTTCCGAACGGCTAGTCGATTTCGGTTGTTCGGACATGATCGTTTCCTTTTCGCCCGCATCTCGGCCTGCTTGGTGATGAGAATCGTGCCGAGCAGAGATGCACGCTGAGGGTCCTAGTCGATCGCGTGCCAACTCTTGTTTTCCGCGGTGTGTCCCATTGGGGTTGTCGGCAGCGAGAATTGATGCTCGCTCTGCTTAATCGGGGATTGCTGGTCTTGAGGCGTCCAACTTGTGCTGGCAGAGTGTGATGATGCGTTGCCGGTCCGGTGGGTCCAAGCGTGGGCACGGTGGTGTCAGTAGGAGTGTGAGGAGTCTGCGGTAGTACATCGTTGGCTGCAGTCCGAACTCCGGCAAGATGTACTCGTCGAAGTCGGGGAGGGTGTAGTCGTTTACTGCAACTGTTGGGGCCCACCGTAGGGCGAATTCGACGAGTCGGTGATCGTCTCGGGTGCCGTGTCCGGGCACAGAGCCTGGGGTGTGTGCTGGCCCGTTCACTGTAGGTCCGAGGGGTCGAATCCGTCTTCCAGCCGCTGCCGGACGGTGGCGAGGTAGCGGGCGGCGTCGGCGCCGTCGACGATGCGGTGGTCGTAGGACAGTGACAGGTACGCCATCGACTTCACGTTGATCTGGAGTGCGCCGCCGTCGCCGCGGGTGGGGACGAGGCGTTCGACGACGGTTCCGATTCCCAGGATGGCGGATTGGGGTTGGTTGATGATCGGGGTGTCGAAGAGTGCCCCGCGGCTGCCGGTGTTGGTGATGGTGAACGTGCCACCGGAGAGGTCGTCGGGGCGGATCGTTCCGGTCCGCACACTGGCGGCGGAGTCGGCGACAGCCCGGGCAAGTTCCGGGATAGGCAACGTATCGGCGTCGCGGATGACGGGCACCATCAGCCCCTTGTCGCTGTCGACGGCCATCCCGAGGTGCACTGCCCCGTGGTAGGTCACCTCGGTGCAGTCAGCGTCGAGCGAGGAGTTGATCACCGGATGCTCGGCGAGCGCGTCGACCGCGGCGGCGACGAAGAACGGCAGGAACGACAGCTTCACCCCGGTCCGGCGGTGGAAGTCTTCCTTCTCCCGGTTGCGCAGCCGGGAGATCTCGGTGACGTCGACCTCGAGGACGGTGGTCAATTGTGCTGATGTCTGCAGAGATTCGAGCATCCGCTGTGCGATGGTTCGCCGAATCCGGGGCAGCTTTTCCACCCGGTCGCCCGCGGCTGACAGTGCAGCAGCCTCCGGGGTAGTCGGGTTCGATACAGGTGCACGTGCCGGAGCAGAAGTGGCGGCTGTCGGTGCAGGCGCGGGAGTTGCCTCGGCAGCGGGTGCCGGCGTGTCCTGGGTATCACGGCCTTGTGCGCTGAGGACGGCAAGTGCCGCGCCGACCTCGACGACAGCGTCTTCCGTGGCGATGATCTCGAGGAGGGTGCCTGCGGCAGGGGAGGGGACCTCGGTGTCGACTTTGTCGGTGGCCACCTCGAGCAATGGTTCATCCTGCTCGATGTGGTCGCCTGGGGTTTTGAGCCAGCGGGTGATCGTGGCTTCGGTGACGTTCTCACCGAGCGACGGCAGCACCACTGTGGTGCCTGTCTGTGTCGTGGTCATTCTGGGTCTTCCTGGGTTAGTCGACGAGGTCGAGCGCGGTGCGGACGATGCTGTCGGTGTCGATGCCGTGGTAGCGGTAGACGTCGTCGAGGGAACCGACCTGCCCGAATTTGCTGACACCGAGCGCGGCGCCGGGGACGTGGTTGATCCCGGTCAGGAACGCGAGGGTGTGCGGGTGGCCGTCGAGGACGGTGACCATCGGCGCCGCCCGGCCGCCGGGGAACACCTGGTCGAGGATCCAGGACGGGCCGTCGGCGAGGCCGCGGCGGGCCTGCACCGCCTCGAACAACAGTCCGGGGCTGGTCACGCACACGACGTCCGCGGCGATGCCCTGCTCGGCCAACCGGTCCGCGGCGGTGAGGGTTTCGGTGATCATCGCACCCATGCCGACCAGGGTGACCGCCGGATTTTCGCGGTGCCGGAGGGTGTACGCGCCGGCGACCACCTGACGGCGGCGACGCTCCCGGGCGGCGGGATCGGTGGGGACGGCGGCGAGGGTCTGGTCGACCGGGCGGGTCGAGAGCCGCAGATACGACGAGGAGCCGTCCGGGCGGCCCAGGCGGGAGATGCTGTCGAGCAGCGTCCACTCGACGTCGATCGCGAACGCCGGCTCGTAACTCACACACCCGGGCTGCTCGAGGCCGATCGAGGGGGTCTTGATCGACTGATGCGCCCCACCCTCCGCGGCGAGGGTGACCCCGGACGGGGTGCCGACCAGGATCGACTGGCCGCCCGCATAGATGCCGTACGACCACGGCTCGAGGGCGCGTTCGACGAACGGGTCGTACATCACCCCGATCGGGAAGAGCGGTTGTCCCCACCGGCTCCAGGTGGCACCGAGCTCACCGATCAGTCCGACCAGGTTGGTTTCGGCGATGCCGAGTTCCATGTGCTGCCCGGTGGGCTTTTCCCGCCAGTGCATGATCGTCTCGGCGTCGTCGTCGAACCAGTTGCGGCGCTCGTTGGGTGACCACACCCCCACCTTGTTCAGCCACCCCGCCAGGTTGGTGGTGGAGCTGACGTCGGGGCTGACGGTGACCACCCGTTTCGCCGCGTCCGGGGCCTGGCGGGACAGGTCCAGCAGCACCCGCCCCAGTGCGGCCTGGGTGGTGGACGTCCCTGTCGGGGTGCGGCCGATGTCGGCCGGGACCGCGGGCGGGGTGGCCAGGTCGACGGGGTCACGGGTGAGCCATTCGGCGGAGGCGGCGCAGACGCGCCCGGCGGTGCTGTCGGCGTCGAACCGGGCCCAGGGGTTGTTCGGGTCCATGCCCAGTTCCGCGGCGAGCTGTTCGTACTGTTCCACGGTCAGCAGCGACGAGTGATTCTGCGGATGCCCCTGCGTCGGCAGGCCGCGACCCTTGATCGTGTAGGCGATGATCACCGTGGGGCGGGTGTCGTCGATTTGCGCGTAGGCGGCGCGGAGGGCGTCGAGGTCGTGGCCGCCGAGGTTGCGGATCGCGTTGAGGAGGGTGTCGTCGTCGAGGCCGGCGATCAGCGACGCGATCGCGGCGGCGTCGGGGCCGTCCCCGGGCAGCCGCACCCGCACCTGCTCGGCGTCGCAGCGCAGCAGCCGCTGGTATTCGGGGTTGGGCATGTCCAGGATCCGGGTCCGCAGCGCCGTACCACCGGCCTGGGTAAACAGCGACTCGAGCAGGGTCCCGAATTTCACGGTGATCACCTGCCACCCGGCGGCGGAGAACATGGCCTCGAGCCGACCGGCGGCGATGTTGGGCACCACCCGGTCCAGGGACTGCCGGTTCAGGTCGACGATCCACACGATCTCGCCGAGTTCGGACACGGAGGTGTCGAGGATCGCCTCCCACACCGCGCCCTCGTCCAGTTCGGCGTCACCGACGAGCGAGTACTGGCGGCCCGTGCCGGCGCCGCCGATGGTGGTGTCGACGTAGCGGCGGGCGATGGCACCCCAGATCGGGGCCGTCGCCCCGATGCCGACCGAACCGGTCGAATAGTCCACCGGATCAGGATCTTTCGACCGGCTCGGGTAGGACTGCAGGCCACCGAATTCCCGCAGCGTCGTCAGATACTTCTCGTCCAGCTCCCCGAGCAGGTAGTTGATGCCGTGCAGCACCGGCGACGCGTGGGGTTTCACCGACACCCGGTCACCCGGCCGGAGCTGCTCGAACCACAACGACGTCATGATCGAGACCATCGACGCACACGACGCCTGATGGCCACCCACCTTCAACCCCGTCGGGTTCGGGCGAACCCGGTTGGCGTGGTGGATCATCGCGGTCGACAACCAGAGCACCCGGCGTTCGATCTCGCGGAGCACCTCAGGGGTCGGTGATTGTTCAGAAGGGGCGTGGAGATCAATCGTGCGAGTGCCGTTCATCATGTCCGTCCTTGCTGTGAGATCCTGGCGCTAACGTTGATCAGCATGCTCAGGGTGTGAGCGAGGCAAATCGTGTGGCAAAGGGAGCCGGACTTGGATGAGGCCGGTCCTGTCGATGACAGCGTTTCGAGCTACCCATCGCGAGGTGCGTTCCGGATGCGGAACTAGAGACAGTCCACCATCCGCATGTGCTTTCGGCAATACCGCTCGCAGAACTTGCGCATTCTGCGAATCATCGCCCACACAAGTGCAGTTGGGGGTTGGCAATATGCCCACCGGGAGCACTGTCGACTCCATCGACGCCTAGATCCTCAAGGCACTGACCGAGGATTCGCGGGCCACCGTCATCGCGTTGGCCGACATGGCCAGCCTGTCCCCCCGAAACACCGTGCAGGCCCGCTCGGCGAGCTCGAAAAACAGGGTGTGCTTCACCCGTTCGAACGCCGAATCGGACCTGGTCGCCCTCGGATACCCGCTGACCGCGTTCATCCTGACCGGTGTCACGCAGCGGAAGCCGACGCCCATCGCGGAGTCGCTGGACGGCATCCTGAGGTGGTCGAGGTGCACGGGACGCAGCGGTGTCACAGACATTCTCATCCACGTGGTGGCCTGCTCGCCCCATCGAGTCGAGGATCCGGCCCGCAATGCGGTAGAAGTCCGATGCGCCAGCTCGCTTACCGGCTGAACTCTCCGCTGGCATAGCTCGTCGACGGCCGTGACCGCGGCGGCGGCTCAAAGTGCTCACCGACGGTCTCGGAAAAGTCTCTGTCGCAGGCAGTCTGCTGAAGTAGTCACGGAGCGATTGGGGATCCGCCTTGGTTGATGCTGAATGCTCGTTCGCGTTTCCCGACCCGTAGTCGACCATCCTCAGATCTCTAGGATGCGCGACAGGCAGCGACGTCGCACTCCGGATTACCGCCTCGCCGAGTCGCTCCCAGCGCTTTCGATTGCCACAGTGGATTCCCGTAAGCGTCCTGGCCCGTCTGCCAGCCCAATACATGACACACCGCCTCACCCAACGCTCCCCGGAAAGTGGCAGCGGAGCTCAGTCAGTGGTGCGCTGGCTCGAAGAACTCGGTGTCGACTGCGTGTTCGGCATCCCTGGGGAGCCATTTTGCCGGTATACGGCCCGCTGCTCGAATCGACCCGCATCCGACATGTTCTTGTCCGGCAGGAGCAAGCCGACGGCCATGCCGCCACAGGATATGTGCAGGACGCTGGTAACGGCGGCGTCCACATGGCCACCTCCGGCCCCGGCGCCACCAATCTCGTGACCCCGGCTCGACGCACAGATGCACTCTGTTCCCCGCGTCGCGATCACCGGCCAAGTCTCCCGCGACCTCATCGGCACCGATGCCTTGTAAGACGCTGACATCCGCGGCATCACCATGCCAATCACCAAGCACAACTTCCTGATCACCGACCCGGCCGACTTCCCACGCACCCTCGCCGATGCCGTCCACATCGCCTCCAGCGGACGCCCGGGGCGGCACTCGTCGACATCGTGAAAGACGTTCTGCAGGCTGCAACCACGCTCTCGTGGCCACCAGAGAAGCACCTGCCCGGCTATCGACCACCTAACGTGCCGTCGCCCAAACAGATCCGTGCCGCAGCCACCATGATCGGCGAAGCCGAGAGACCTGTTCTCCACGGTGGCGGCGTGATCAAGGCAGATGCCGCGCGCAAACTATGTCCCACGCGGTGCCGGGCGCCACCGACCGTGCAACAGCGCGGAAGATCTCAGCCGTTGATCATGTTTTGCAGTGAACTCCACTCCGCCTCACGCAGTTCGTTCTTGCGGATCTTTCCGGTTGAAGTTCTGGGAAGATCGTCGACGAACTCGACCGATCGTGGTGCCTTGTATGACGCGATACGTGATTTCACGTGTGCGATGACCTCGGCCTCGTCGATGTGCGCTCCACTGGCAGTCATCACGAACGCTTTTGGCCGTTCGCCCCACTTGTCGTCAGGTGCCCCCACGACGGCGGCTTCGAGTATCGCCGGATGTGACAGAATAGCTTGCTCTACCTCGATCGTCGAAATATTCTCTCCCCCGGAGATCACCACGTCCTTCGCACGGTCGAGAAGTTGCACGTATCCGTCGGGATGCATGACGCCCAGGTCACCTGAGTGGAACCAGCCACCCTCGGTTGCCTTCCGCGTGCCCTCCTCGTCGTCGTAATAGCCTTTCATCACAGTATTGCCGCGCATGACGATCTCGCCCATCTCTGTGCCGTCTGCGGCCACGTCGGTCAACTCGCCCGCCGGTGAAAGCCCGGGACGCACAACCCGCAGCCGCTCGGCAGTGATCGTGCCGACACCCTGGCGCGCCGTGAGTTTCGCGTGGACCTCGACATCCAGCTCGTCCCACTCGGGCTTGGGTTCACAGACGGAGTAGGGTCCGTAGGTTTCAGTGAGGCCGTAGATGTGCACTATCGATGCGCCCAGAGCGCGGATCCTGGCGATGATGGTGGGGCTGGGTGGCGCACCTCCATTGCTGATGGTCAACGGTGTTGTGAGGAGATGGGCCTGCTCAGCGTGGGCCAGGAGGGTCAGAACTGTCGGTGCTCCGTTGAGGTGTGAAATCTGGTGCTCGTCGATCAGCGACCACATGCTGTCGGCGCGCACCGCCCGGTAGCAGACGTGTGTACCGAGCGCGGCAGTGACCGCCCAGGTCGTGCACCATCCGTTGCAATGGAACATCGGCAGGGTCCACAGATACTTGGTGGTCTTACCAAATCCTGAATGTAGGATTCCGCCGAGCGAGTTGAGGTAGGCGCCGCGATGGGAGTACATGACTCCTTTGGGACGGCCCGTGGTGCCGGAGGTGTAGTTGATTGCTATCGTGCGGTTCTCGTCGTCTATCTCCCAGCGTAGATCGTCGTCCTGGCCGCGAGTGAGCAGCGAGTCATAGCTGTGAAGTTCGTTAGGTGCGGTGAAAAGGCCTTCCACCGTGGGTAGTTCGATCCACTCGTTGACGGTGGCGAAATCTAGTCCGGCGTCGAGCACCGGCTTCAGTAGCTCGATTTCACCGAAGAGCAGGTGCACACCAGCATGCCCGCAGATGTATTCGATCTCGGCCGCTGACAAGCGTGTGTTGATCGCGACGAGTACACCGCGTGCGAGGGGGACGGCGTAATGGGCGATGAGCAGCTCGGCGGAGTTGGTGGCCAGATATGCGACCCGTTCGCCATCCGTGATACCGGAAGATCGAAGTGCTTTTGCGAGGGCCTGTACTGCGGCGCCGAATTCACGGTAGGTCCATCGGCGCTCGCCGTCGAGGATTGCGATTTTGTCGGGCATGACCTCGACTGCACGTTCGAGGAAGCGAATGGGTGTCAATGGAATGTCGAGACCGGTCACGGATCCTCCAGGTGAAGCAGCGCTTCATACGAAGCGCTGGGCGGGTCGGGTGCTTGTTGCGAGTTTGCGGCGGCGACTACGTCGATGCCTCGAGGGAAGTGGAGTTCCTGCGCCGGCGTTAAATTCGCGCCCACTGTTTTCGTCCCCCAGCCGCGGTTCGAGGCAGTCAGAGCGACGCGGCGGTCTTGTAGGCCGGATTGCGGACAGTCGGCGTCAGGTCGAGCGCGCAGGCCGATGTCGGGTCCTGACCACCCGGCCATCCGCACACCATGACCGTGGTGAATCCAAGGTGAGTGAGGATGGAAGTGATGGATCCCTGTGCCAGTTCGTGTCCCTGAACCGTGTACTGGTTGGCGGGCCGCGGGTTCGACCGCAAGTAGACGATGATCCCGCCTTCTGTGGCGATTTGGGCTCGACGGGTCTCGAACTCATGTCGGCACCCGCAGTCGGATACGAGCGGATCGCGGTGCGAACATTCGAAGACGATGTACACCGTCGGAGCTGCCGCAGGCGTTGTCGAACCGATGAAGGCCGTGTGGTGGGCGCCGGTCAGTTCGTCGTCGAAGTCGACTACGCGCATGGACCTGTCTGGAACGTCCACAATCCGTGTAGCAGTATGGCGAACCCGCCCAACGTGGCCGTCGCCGTGATGTAGGCGGTAGTGCACCACATCCTGGAGCTGCACCACTGGAACGCGCTGAACCCGGGCGAATGCCGCGAGTTCGGTGCCCTGCAGCAGGGTTCCATCGTCACTCAGCAACGTGGCCGTCAGCGCTACTGGCGGAAGTCCGGCGATTTCGCACAGGTCGACCGCCGATTCCGCACTGTTTCGGTGCTCGATCACTCCGCGTGGAGCTGTTCTCAACGGCAGGATGTGTCCCGGCCGCGTCAGATCCACTGGGCGGGTCTGCGGGCTGGCGAGCACCCGAGCGGTCCGCGACCGGTCTGTCGCACTGATACCGGTTCCGACGCCGGCAGTGGCGTCCACACCTATACCGAAGGCCGGAGTTGTTGCGCTGAAGCCGTTGCCCCGCACCATTGCGGGCAGTTCCAGCTCGTCTGCCCGGGTCGAGCGCATCGCCGCACACAACAGTCCGGAGGTGTATCGAACTGCCCATGCGGTCCACCGTGGGCTGGCGAGGGCGGCGGGAATCAGCACATCGGCGACTTCCTGATCGTCAGCTCCGCTGACGATCAGTACCGGCGCTCCGGTGGTCAACGCGTTTGTCGCGGATTGGATTCTTTTTTTCAGATCACAGACGTCGGTCATCACGATTCCTCACCGATCACGAGTGTGCGAAAACGGCTGTCATGAAAGACAAGGGGTTTCGCTGTCTCATTTACCGCGGTGCTGTTGACCTCCAGAAGTACAACATCGTGGTCCCCGGCGGGGATCGACGTTGAGATCCTGCAATCGAACCATGCTGCGGCGTCGGCTAGGAACACTGCAGTGGATTCGCCTGCAAACCAGGAGATCCCGGCGAACCGATCGGTGTTCTTGGCCGCGATCTGGCGACTCGCTGCTTCGTGCGTCGATGCCAGGACCGAGATACCGAGATGGCCGTCCTTCGACAGAGTCGGCCACGTCGTCGAAGTGTGCTGCACGCAGATCGACACCAACGCCGGGTCCATGGACACTGGTGTGAACGAGGTAGCTACGATTCCCACCGGTCGTCCCTCCTGGAGCGCGCACACTGCCGCGACGCCAGTCGGGTACTGCCCGTACAGTCGGCGGAGCCTGGTGGTATCCCGTTCCGAGTCACCTGTCTTTACTGGATCGAAAGTCATCATGGCGTACCGCCTTGGCTGAGTGGTGAATTGATCTGCTCATTGAACACACTGCATCGCTCACGGAGGTCGCCCTCCGAGTGGTGGAGGCGATCCGGCGACGACCGGTACGAAGTCGGGTTGAATGTCCCCTTCGTTGTGTGGGGACGATTGTATCGAGCGGACTTATCGGCGTCGGACGATCGCGTAAGGGTTGCTCCCGTTTCGTGCATGTCAGGCACCCCGGGCACGCGCATGCTGGACGATGAGGGAGGTGACGGCATCGAGGCATGCCGCCCCGATGGATGGCGACGCGCCCGCCGGGTCTCCCAGGACACCGTTTGGCGATATCGAACTGATGCCCTCACGGAAGGCGCGATCGAGGAGTCCCTTGTCAACCATGCCCGAGTATCCGCGGGCAAAGCGCTCGACGCGAACCTTGTCCGGGTGAAGTGCGAGCATCACAGAGGTTTCCGCGACGTCGGCGTGCCCACCGACGTTGCCGCCCAGGGAGGCCATGTCCTCGGCGGCCCAGCGCCAGGCGTCCAGAATCGCTTCACTGTCGGTGAAGACGATGACCGACAGTGGTGCCAATTTGTCCGCCAGACGCAATTCGAAGTCGCGCATGACCGGGTAGTTGCCGATGTGGCCCGAGAACAGGACAATCCGCTCGAAACCGGACGCGGCCAGGTGGGCGCTGTAGTCTTCGCAGATCGCCTCGAGAGTCGACGCCCGGAGGGACAGTGTGCCGGGGAATCCGAGATGATGCGGCGAGTATCCGACACGAACGGTCGGCAGGACGAGCGCACCGCCGAGGTCGTTCGCGACCCGCACGGCAAGCTCGTCGGCGTGGTCGGCGTCCATTGATAGAGGTAGATGCTGGCCGTGTTGTTCGACTGCACCGAGGGGCAGGATCGCTGTGCGTGCCCCGTCTGCGATTGCGTCACCGATTTCGGCACTCGTCATGTATTCGATCCGAAGTTCGTTCATAGTGGCACCTACTTGCGATCCGTCCTGGCAAATCGAGCCTGGCGGGCAATCTCGTCCTGCTCGCCGACGTCGTACATGTCGTCGACGAGATCGGTGAAGGAGGCGAGGATGTTGGAGCGCCGGATGGTGGCTTTGGCCGTCAGCTCGCCCGCTGCTGCTGACAGCGCCCGCGGCAGAATCCGGAACTTCTTCAATTGCAGTGGACGGGCGAGTTCGGAGTTGACCTCGTCGATCCATCGGGTCAGAGCAGCATTGCGTTCGTGTGGAGTCATTGCCTGCGTCTCGTCGCTGACGCTGAGCAGTACCGTGAGGTATTTCCGGCCTTCGCCTACGACGATCGCCTCGTCGATGAGCGGACTCGCTTTGAGCCGTACCTCTATCGGCTGCGGGCTGACGCTCTTGCCGCCGCTGGTCTTGAGGACATCCTTCATTCGCCCGATGATCGTCACCTCGCCATCGGAGCTCAGCTCGACAAGATCGCCTGTGCGATACCACCCGTCCTCCAGAGCCGAGGCTGTGGCTTCCGGATTGTGCCAGTAGCCGTCGAAGAGACATGGGCTGCGCACCTGCAGCTCGCCTTCGTGGGATACACGGACAACCCACCGGGGATCGGGCATGGCCTTTCCGATGGTTCCTGGCGCCGGAAAGGCCCGGTCCCATTGCGCGATCACGGAGCCACACGTTTCTGTTGTACCGAAGAGCTCGCGAAGATCGAGACCCCACATATGCCAAAGCGCTGCGACGTCGGGGGTCATGCTTCCGGAGGCTGTCCAGCTGACCTCGATGCGGTCCATGCCGACCTTCGCCCGCAGTGGTAGGAAGACGCATTTCATGCACAATTCGTAGAGCGCTTCGAGGTACCTTGGCACCTGACGCTCACGCCAGCGTAGATCGCTGACCTTGCGGGCGACCTTCATGGCAATCGAGTATCCGAGGCGGAAGGCTCTGCCGGACTCGGCAAGTGTCTGCAGCATTTCGCTGGCGAGCTTCTCGTGCATCCTCGGCGGCCATAGGACGGCAGTTGGCCGCACCCCGATGAGCGCTTCGACTCGCTGATCCATTGTGCAGTACGTGATGACGAGTCGCGTCATTATCGGCGCGAAGACGCCGACTAGAGCCGGCGCGACGTGTGATAGTCCGAGGAATCCAACGAGATCGTGCCGGGTCGTCCCGATCTCGGGGTAGGACATTGCGAAACCAAGTACGGAGTACTGGAGAGTGCGGTGCGTGTGTCTCACGCCCTTTGGCGCGCCGGTGGATCCAGACGTGTAAAACAGCGCGGCCAGCTGGTCTATGTCGCCCGCTTCGACAAGAAGCGTGAACAGTTCCGGCTCAGCCACAGCCCGTGCGCTTCCGACGGCGCGTAAGTAGTCCCAATGTACGGTTTTGACCGTTTCCGGCAGGTCCGCCGGCTCGGCATCGAACCCGATAGTTGCACGCAAATGTGGCAATCCGGCAGCGACCGCGCGGACCTTGGCGATGTCAGATGTGCCCTCGGCGAAAATAGCAGTTGCGCCGCTGCTTTCGAGCGCGTACTCAACCTCGGGGACCGAGCTGGTTGGATACACGCCGACGGGAACGCCGCCGACACTCAGGATGGCGAGTGCCGCCACGACCCACTCCCGGCGGGTAGAAGACATGATGGCCACCCGGTCGCCCGACGCCACCCCGAGATCATGGAGGCCCAGGGTGGTCTCCCGCACTTCCTCCAGGTACTCGCTCCAGCTGGTCGGGCGGGCATCGCCGTCCACCCAACTGCAGAATGCGACCGTATCCGGTTCGCGCTCGGCGCGGTCGCACAGCATCTGAGCGAAGGTGCGATCCACGGCTTCGAATCCCGACACGCTGCGCAGCACGGGTACCCCGTTCCTGCCGCCTTCAGGCGAGCTCATTGAAACCATGTTCTCCATCTCCGTCCCACTGTCACTGCAATTCCTCAGCCAGATCATTGATCTCGGTGCCCGTGTAGCGCTTGACTACCTGCCACTTCCCATCGACCACCTGATATACGCCGTAGTCGGGTGCGGCCGTGTTCGTCGAGTTGAAGTCGACGGGGCCGCTGGCACCGTGATAGTCGATCTTCTCATCTCTGGCCAGGAGATCCAGGCCCTCATCCAGGGAGAACACCGGCGCGCCGCCGGAATCAGTCACGTTGTGAAGATTCTCGGCAATCGCCGTGCCTGTAGCCTCGCCACCGGCCGCCATCGCCAAGAGTCCCGAAACGATCGCATCGTATGCCATGGCCGCCGTCGGCTGCTGAGCGATGGCCATGCCTTGCTCCTGGCCGTACTCCTCGATCAGCACATCGCGCATCCCCGAGACGGACGGCGAGTCTGCTGCGAACGCGGACTGCCCGTACGCGCCTTCGAGGTATTGGGCACCGACCTCGTCGAGTAGCACGGGGAAGGTCAGCTCGGCGATAAAGGACCATTTGCCGGGAATCCCTGACCGCGCCCACTCGCGCACGATCGGTACAGCAGGCTCGACGGAGCCGGCGAGAAACACCATATCGGGTTGGGGTTCAAAGGCACTGCGAACCTCCGGCAGATAGGAGCTCTGTCCGCCGTTGAATGCGACTTTCGCCACGACCTTGCCGCCAAGCCGTGTGTAGTAGTCCTCCAACCAGCTCGATGTGCTTCGTGCTGAGTCAGAGTTTTCGTAGAGTATCGATAGAGTCTTGAAACCGTTGTCCCAGATGTTTTTTGCAACCGCCAGGCCATCGAAAGTGTCCGGGCCAATGGTACGGAAGGTGTAGGGGTTGGCCTGGTCGTCGTACTCGACGATGCCGGCATACGGAGATGCGATGGCAACCTCGCTGCGTTCTGCCTGGCCGAGCGTCGCCATGAATGTCGATGACGTCGGACCCAAGATGAATTGCGCGTCATCTTTATTGATGAGCTTGGTGACGGCGCGGACTCCATCCTCGGCGTTGAACTTCTCGTCCTCGCTCACGACCTCGAGTGTAGTCCCGTTGATGCCGCCGCGTTTGTTGACATGGTTCACTACTGCTCGGGTGATCGAATCGACGGGCCCGCCGAAAATGGCGGCTTCACCCGATAGCGGCGCGGCCACACCGATCACCGTGGTTCCGCCGGACGCCCCTCCACCGTCGCCACAACTTGTGAGCACTGCCCCGGTCGCCATGACGACGCACGCGACTGACACCTTACCTGCTGTTGCTCTTAGTACTTTCATCCTCAAAATCTCCTGTGGGACTATTGCTTTGGGGTGGTGGTAGACACTTTTGGGTAGAAGCGAGGAGAGTCAAACCGGTATTCTCTATCTGCGATCGCGTAAAACCATGCGTGGCGCTCACGCCTGTGGGATTCGGGCACCCAAAAACATCTCGGCGAAGCCCGGATCCGCGAGCAGTTGCGGCCCGTTCGCCGCGTGATGAATCTGGCCGGATTCCATGAGAAATACGCGTCCGCACAGCGGCAGGATTTGGCTGGGATGCTCTTCGATCACCCATAAGACGCCGGTCCCGCTGCGCTCGATAACGCAGATCTGCTCGATGAGTGAATCGACAATCTGGGGCGCTAGCCCGGTGGTGGGTTCGTCGAGAATCAACAGCCTCGGCCGCATGAGCAACGAGGAGGCGATGGCGAGCTGCTGGCGTTGCCCGCCTGAAAGAGTCCCAGATCGCTGCTTCCGGCGCTCGGCGAGGATCGGGAACAGCTCGAAAACCTCATCCACGCGGTCATGAGGCAGCCGCATCGCGCGCGTGACAACTTCCAGATTGTCCTCGACGGATAGTGCGCCAAAGACGTTGCGCAGCTGAGGCGTATATCCGAGGCCGCGGCGAGCTCGCTCGCGGGCGGGCATCCCATCGAGTGGCTCTCCACCAAGCTTGACGCTCCCGCCGCGCGCATCGACGACCCCGGCGATGGTCTGCACGAGGGTTGTCTTGCCGGCGCCATTAGGACCAATGATGGCTGTGATCGATCCTTCATCAGCAGCAAAAGTAATGCCACGGATGATGTTATTTCGACCGTACCCGCTGGTTAGGTTCTCGACATCAAGCAGTGGCACGGCGTACTCCCAAATAGGTTTCGATAACTAGGGGGTCGCGGATGACTTCCGCCGGTGGGCCGCTTGCGATGACATGGCCGTCGTGCATTACGTACAGTGCATCGGAAATCGCGTTCATGAACGACATGTTGTGCTCGATGACGAGCACCGTTACACCCTCGATGTCGCGCAGCTGACGCACTGTCGTCGATAGGCGGTGCTGATCGTCGGGGTTGAGCCCCGAGGAAGGCTCATCGAGCATCAACAGCGACGGCGGCTCCATGAGCAGTCTGGCAATCTGGAGTAGGCGCCCCTGGCCGATCGACAGATCTCCCGCGCGGGCATTCGCCAGTTCCGTCAATCCCAAGCGATCAAGCAATATCCATGCACGGTCGAGCAAGCTGTGCTCACTCACCGAAATCTGCCGCGGAGACGTGAAGAGCCGTGACAGGCGCTCGCCTGGCACTGTGCGCACAGAGGTGAGCAGATTCTGCACGACCGACATGTCGGTGAAGTCGGCGGTGTTCTGAAATGTGCGCTTGAGACCCATCCGGGCAAGTTGATGCGTCGGAGCCCCTGTCACGACGCGACCGTCGAACAGGACCGTCCCCGCATCAGGCTCGAGGAAGCCGGACACCGCGTTGAACAGCGTCGTTTTGCCGGAGCCGTTTGGCCCGATGAGACCAGTAACCTTGCCTCGGCCCACTACCATGTCGACACCGTCGAGCGCCCGGAGCTGACCAAAGCTCTTCACAACGCCCTTCACTTCGAGCAAGGGATTCGGTGTAGTCATCAGCGACCACCTGCCGCAGAAGTGGCCAGCACAGCAGGCGCCACGGAGGCGGAGCGGGGTGGCGGGTAGACGGCCAGCCGCGGCCGGAAGAGACCACCCGGCCAGAACAGGAGTATCACGATGAGGACCAAACCCTGCAGTGCGTCCTGAAGGCTGGCCAACAGCTCCGGCGTGATGAAGTCCACCTGGATGTATGTGAGTCCTTCGCGCAGACCCAACAGGACGACCGCACCAAGCACCGCGCCGGCATTGCTGCCTGTCCCGCCGATAATCAGAGCGATGAAGACCGTGAAGGTGATATTCACGTTGAAGAATGTCGGAGTAAGGATCGACAGATACCACACGTACATGACCCCGGCCAGACCCATGAAGAACGCGGCAAAGACGAAAGCCTTGAGCTTGACCGCGTAGACGTTCACACCGAGCGAGCGAGCGACTGCTTCGTTCTGGTTTATGGCGCGCAGGCTTCGACCGAATGCCGATCGCGTCACACGCCGGAAGAGCAGGTAGCTGATTCCGAGAACAACCACAACGGCCGCGGCGACGAACAACGCCTGCGCTCGGCCCGGGATGATGTCGAGACTGGGCACCGGCGCGTTCAGCAGTCCGCGCGCCCCATTAGCGATCGCCGGTTGGTTGATGAACAGCTGGCGGATCATCTCGGCAAGCGCGAGCGAGACAACAGCGAGGTACTCACCACCGACCCTCAGTAGGCCGCTTCCGACAACGAACGCGAGTAGAGCTGATACAAGACCACCGATGATTGCGCCCGCCCACCACGGCAAGCCAAGCCCGAGAGTATATGTGTAGGAGCCGGATGGAGCCGGCATGACAGTGAGTGCGTAGGCGTAGGCGCCGACACCGAAGAACGCCGCCACACCGAAGTTCACCATCCCGCCGACACCGAACTGAAGGTTCAGCGCTAGGGCTGCGACGGCGTAGATCCCCATAAGGGTGATCAGTCCGCCAAGAATCAGCAGAGTGCTCATGCGACACGCTCCTTCGGACCGCTGAAGAGGCCCTCAGGCCGGATGAACACGACCAAGGCGATGACCGCGAACACAACCATCTGGGTGTATTCGGACGGGATGACGAGGGTCGCGAGACTTGACGTGAGACCAACGAGGACGGCCGCGAGCATCACGCCGTAGATACTGCCGAGTCCGCCGATGATTGCGGCGGCGGAAATGATCAGCACCTGATCCCAGCCAAGCTCGGGGTAAATGCGTGCGGTGAAGGCGATGAGCGTTCCCGCCAGCGCAGCCAGCGCACTCGCCACCGCCCAGGTGAGGTATTGCAGATAGGAGGTGTTGACGCCGCGAATTTGAGCCAGCGCCTGATTGTTGGCCATCGCGCGCAACGCCCGTCCGCTGTAGGACTTCGACAGCCAAAAATGCAATGCCACAACCACCAGGGCGGCAATGATGACTACCGCGACCTGATCAATTCCGGCCACTGCAATCCCACCGATGCGGAAGGTCTCTTGCAGAGGGACGTTGAGCGTCTTTACGCCGTACCCCGTGAATACCTCGATCATTGCGTGAATGAAGAATGCGAGACCGACGGACGCGATCATCGGGATATAGTGCGGACGTCCGCGCATCGGCCAAAAGATCAGCCGAGCCGATACGACGCCCGCCACCGACGTGACTGCGAGCGCCGCGAGACAGGAGACTATCCAGTGCAGCCCAAGCAGCACGTTGAATCCGTACGCACTGAACCCGCTGAGCACAATGAGCTGGGGAAGCGCGATATTGAGGAAGCCCTCCACCCGGCGCACGAGTTCAAAGCCCACTGTCGCGAGCAGCAGAACCGCGCCGCTGACAAAGCCTGCAACAACGACGGCTAACACGATTCCACCTTCATCCCTTTCCTCCTCGAGATCGGCTGCCGTTCCAGCTATCTCGCAATGCTCGGGCAACGGGGTCGTCGAAGTATTCGGCGGCAGACGCAAGTGTGCGCTGCAGAGAGGTTTCGTCGCGGGCGTCGTCTGGATCGTTCAGGCTGCGTTTCAAAGCGCCGTAGAGCACTGGTGCCTTTGCCCCGGCGAGTCTCGCGGATGCGACTGCCGCATCGACAAGCTCTGCGGGGTCCGCGAGAACATCGACGAGGCCGATCTCCAGTGCGCGCTCGACATCAAATAAGTCCCCCGACAAGAGCAGTTTCCTCGCTGCGCGTGCTCCGAGTAGTCGGGTGGCGCGCTGAATGCCCTTATCGGCCGGTAGGAGGCCATGATTGATCTCTGGGAAACCGAATCGCGCACCTTGGACGGCCAACACGGTGTCGGCGAACAGGGCAATCTCCATGCCACCGCCCACACAGTGACCATTGATCGCGCCGATCACCGGTCGCGGGTATCGGTCCATGGCCACGAGTAGCGCATGAAACTCCCGCATCCGGGCGTCCAGCTCTTCTTGGGCGGCTCCCTCGAGTTCTCTTATGTCGCCTCCGGCACAGAAGAATCGTTCTCCCTGACCTGTGAGGACGACCGGCGGCGCTTCACGCATCTCGCCGAGTTCGGCAAACAGCGCCGCGAGATTGTGAATGGCTGATCGGTTCAGTGCGTTTGCCGGCGGCCGGTCCACGGTGACGACCAGGACGCCCGCGCGGTCTACAGTGGTGAACCCAGCGGCCTGTCGGGTCTCAAGTCCTGACATGCTTCACCTAGCAACTTCTTGCGTCGCCGGGGAATCAAAGACGGAGTGGTTATCGCGGCGGGCGGAGGGGAATTGGGCCGGCCGGCCCTCGCGGAAGGCTTGTCGGGCCTCTGTGTAGTCCGCGCCGGCGAAATTGAGGGTCTCCAACGCCGCAGACAATTCCTGCTGAGGGAGGGCGTTGGTCAGCCAACCTGAGTTCAGCGATCGCTTCGTCCAGCGGATTGCCTGCTGCGAGCCCTGCGCAAGATCATCGGCGATCGCCAGGGCACGCCCGAGCACGGCGTCCTTCGGTTCGGTGAGGCTTACCAGGCCGATGCGCTCAGCCTCCGCGCCAGTCAGACTTGCTGAAGTGAGTTGGTAGTACTTCGTTTTGGCCATGCCGGCCAGCAGCGGCCAGATCAGGGAAGAATGGTCGCCGGCGACCACCCCGATGCGGGTGTGGCCGTCCAGGAGCAAGGCGTCCTCAGCGGCTACGCTGATATCCGCGAGCAGTGCCATCGACAAACCCCAGCCCACCGCCGGTCCGTTGATCGCCGAGATGAGTGGCTTGTCCATGTTCAGGAGGCTCATGATCCGTCGCCGTTCGTCCTCCATGAGTTCGATCGCGTCATCCAGAGTGGGGTCCGGTTGGCGCACGTCCATGCCCGTGCAGAAGCCGCGGCCGGCGCCGGTGATGACGGCGACTCGCGTCTGGGGGTCTCGGGCGACGTCCTCCCAGATTTCGGACAGGTGCTTGAACATCGGCATCGTCAGGGAGTTCAGTCGCTCGGGACGGTTGATGGTGATGAGGAGGACCCCGTTCGGCTTGCGCTCGATCAAGATCTCCTTCGGGTAGCGGCTAAAGATGTCATCCGCGGCCAATGTGCTCATCGTGCTTCTCCTACCTCGACGGTGTTGCCGGTTGTTTCCTTCTGTGCACTTTCGAACGCTTCGAGCTCGGCGTAGTGGGCCGGTCGTGCGGTGCGAATGTCGTCCAGAATCGCCTCAGGGGTGCGCACGACAGCCTTGGGGTTCTTGAACTTGGGGATTACGTATTTGCCGAACAGTTCGATCGACTTCATCAGTTCCTTGTGGGGGAGCCCGTCGATGCGCATGACGAGGGAGTCGGCGCCCAAGTCGGCGAATCGCTGGACCTGGGCGACGCAGTCCTCGGGATCGCCCACGATGAAGCCGGACGACTCTTCGAACATGTAACGTTCGTCGTTGAAGTCGAGATGCTTGACGGCTCCCATGTACTGGTAGTCATCGGAGAGTTTCGACAGGCGCTGGTATGCGTCCGTCGATAGTGCGACTGATTCAGTGAGGCCCCGTGCCCACTTGAGGGCTTCGTCCCGGGTTTCGGCGCAATGCATACCGCCGCCGACAGCGACGAGCTTTTGTGCCTGTAGTGGATATGTGTGCGTCGCGCCGGCGAGAGCGTCGTCGTAGATGCGGAGCATGTTCTCGAGGAATTCGAAGCCGAGGTAGAAGCCTCCGACAATCGCGCCGACGCCGAGTTCGGCGGCAGTTCGAACAGATTCGGGACTTCCGGTGGCCATGTGGATCGGTGGATACGGAGATTGAATTCCTTTGGGTACCAGACTTCGTGGTGGGATCTTGTAGTGCTCGCCCACGAACGAGAAGACATCGTTGTGCAGTGCGCGGCGAATGACTTCGAGCCCTTCAATCTGCTGCGCCTTGTTTTCCGTCGGCGAAACCTCAAAGGCGCGCAGTGCGAGTGTGGTGTTGCCTCGGCCGACACCGAGTTCCACGCGGCCGTTGGACAGAATGTCTTCGGTGGCCAGCCTCTCGGCGACCCGAAGCGCGTGGTTGATGCGTGTGGGCAGCAGGGTGACCAGGTGCACGAACCGAATGCGTGTGGTGAGGGCCATCAAGTACGGATAGAGGACCTCCGGGGCGGATGTCGTCGCTGTGCCGATCGCCACGTGCTGCTCAGAAGTGCCGAACGCATCGAATCCCACCTCTTCGGCGAGGAGGACCTCGTCGACGAGCTCCCGGTAACGGTGCTCATGGGTATGCCCTGGGGGCGTTTCGCCCTCGCTCATGAAGATGAATCGCATAGCCACAACCCTTCGTGTGTGAATGCGCATTAACGTGAATGAGCATTAACGTAGAACGAGAGTGTGAGCTTGTCAACACTTGGCGGGCAATCCAGCGCCTTCATTGGGCCCGGCTAGCAACATGCCTGACCAGACGTGAAATCGTGGGGTCCCTCGGGGGAGTGTCGGCCCGCAGCTAACGACGGCAGGTGTCCGTCTGCTGTCCGATTGTGTTAATGAGTGTTACCATTGGTTGCATGGAACTGATCAAGATGGTTGGGCGCGCCGCCTGCGGGTGGTGTGCGACTCTTCATGCGCCGGTCCCTGATTTTTTGGGCTCTCCAGTTGCTGGTGTGAACCATGAAGACTGACCAGATGCCGGCAACGGCGCCAACGGTTCGCCCGTCACGCCGGGAGCTACTGCTAAGGGTCGCCGCCGATCTGTTCCTGCACAAGCCCTACGACTCGGTCACGGTCGAGATGATCTGCGCGAAGGCGGGAATCTCCGCTCCCGGGCTCTATCGTCACTTCCAGAACAAGCAGGCCCTCCTCATCGCAGTGGTGGAAAATCCGTTGGAGTTTCTCCATCAGTCCGCGCGGGCGACGGTGGAATCGGAGCCCGATCCGCGTGCTGCGCTGGACGCCATGGTCGACTTCCACATCAGGTCGGTGCTGTCTGCGGCTCCGACAACGCTAATTTTCCTCAAGAACGAGCACGCGTTTCCCGAAACGGATCGTCGGCGCATCCGACGAGCGATGAATATGTACGCCGAGGAGTGGATTTCGACAGTCTCGTCGCTGCGGCCCGAGCTGTCGGATCCGGAGGTGCGCCTGCTCACGCAGGCGGTGTTCTCGATGTTGAATACCGTACCCACCCTCAACAAAGGGCTTGACCAGGAGTCGATCGTCAAGACAATGTCGACTGCGGCGGTTCAGGCATTGATCTCGCCTCGAGCCGAGTGAGGTCGGACCCGCCCGGATTGATAAGGTGCCTACGAAACGTCGCGATAGCAGCGGGTACTGGGCTGCGAGTCGATCCCCGTTCAATTAGATATCCTGATTGAACGGGGTTTGGCGTTTGATCGTCGTCGATCGGGCGAAGGCGGCTTCCGCCTGTGTCGGCCGCTTCAGCCTCGACCTCGAAGTTTCAAATATGCTGTTGCACAATCAGTCTAGGCAGCTGGTTGATCCTCAATGCGGCATTTGCAACGGAACGACTTCATAGGGCCCGCCCGGGTGTCGCGCAATGACGGGATTCGCGCCCTTCCGTGCGGAAGTGTCTGGCCGGACCGGTAAACGTGGTGGTGCGGCGCCAGAAGGCGACGTCGTCTTCAGGGCAAACTATTACACCTTCGGCCCTGGACGACGACGACGAGGACGGTGCGACCGCCTAGGGGCGGACCCGGTATGGGTGGTCCGCTGCCATGGTCAGTCTTGGTGAGTGAGCGCCAGTCCGGCTCCACGCGCGTACGTCGCCGCGGAGACGATCACCGGCCCCCCGGACACCATCCTGCGCCGAGAATGCCCATGCCGAAACCGGAGATTTACTGCGGTGTCCCGCACGCTGCGAGAGGCGCCCCTGGCGTTCGCGCCGGCGCCATTCAACTCTGGCTTAATCCAATGCGCATCGAGCCCGGGCCTTATCCAGCGTTCGATGAAGCTATTCCGGGCGGGGCGCACGGCTACGTGCATGCGGACCTACTGACGACCGCCCGCGACGGCTTGCTTTACGAACTCGCCCTCGTTGACCGCCCGACGCAGTCCTGAGCGAGATCCGACACGGCAAGCGGCCGCGGGCGGCACGGGTCAGACGTACCGGTTACGTCCGGCCAAGGCGCCGGTGACGATTTGAACGGTGCACACCGCAAGAAACAGGATCCAAGAAGCGGTCCATCGATGTGTCAGCTCGTGGAGAAGCCCGAAGAACAGGGGGCCCGCGCTGGCGATCAAGTACCCGAATCCTTGAGCCATTCCTGATAGCTGAACCGTTTCTCCCGTAGTCTTCGTCCGGAGGGCGATGACAGTGAGAGCCAGTGCAAAGACGCTCTGTCCGACACCGATGGCAATGCTCCAGATCACTGGATGGGAGGCCGGGGCGACCATGGCCCCCACCGCTCCAATCACGCCGACCGTGCTGAGGCCGACGATCCACGCACTCTGGCTGCGTTTGCGCGCGGCTAGAGGGGCGATCACTAATGCAATTGGAACGCCGATCAATGCCGACATCCCCACGATTATCCCAGCCTGCAGTTTTGGCACGCCTGCATCAATAAAAACCTGTGGCAACCAACCCATTACGATGTATGCCATGAATGATTGACTGCCGAAGAACAGCGTGACGGTCCAAGCTAGCCGGTTGCGAAGTAGCGATCGGCGCGTCTCAGACACTTGAGCTTGTACCCACGTAGCACCGTGTCGCCGCGCCGCCAGTACCCACACCACTAGGGCGGTGACTGCAAGTGCGGCCCAAATCGCCAGGGCAGGCCGCCATCCGCCCAGCGGTTGTTCCAGACCCGGGGTCAGCGCCGAGCCTATTGCTGCGCCGCCTTGAAGGGCTGCGGTGTAGATCCCTGTCATCAGGCCGATCTTGGCCGGAAACGAACCCTTGATAACGACTGGGATCAGCACATTCACCAACGCAATGCCGGCGCAGGCCACGAGGCTCGCTCCAAGAACCAAGGCCGGCCCGTCGAGGGCCCTCACGGCGAGACCGACTGTAATCATGGCAAGAGAGCACGAGATCGCGCGACCCAACCCGAGATGGGTAGCCAGCCTCGGGGCTGCCAAGCCTGCGGCAGCGAAGCATAAGACAGGCAAAGTGGTGAGCACGCCTGCCCAGGCCGCCGAAACGGCTAAGTCCTGTTGCATGTCGCCCAGTAGTGGGGCCACGCTCGTCACCGCGGACCGCAGGTTTAACGCCGTGAGGATGACGGCTATGGCAAGCAAGGTGCCGCCAGCCAGCGCGGGCACGGGGCTCGCCCGCATCTCGATCGCACCGTCGATCTCCAGCGCCACGTTGTCGGCGTAGTCATTTTGTCGCTTTATTCGCTGCATCGGCCTCATTTTTGGTATCGTTGCATACATCCCATCATTGGATGAAAGGTTGTTTGTGTGGCGTTGAGCACCGTTCGACGAGCCGGTCTAGTCGACCAAGTCATCGCGCAGATCAGAGTGGGAATCACGAAGGGGGACTGGCCAGTCGGGCAACGCATCCCGAATGAAACTGAACTCGTTCAGACTCTTGGTGTCGGCCGCAATACGGTGCGTGAGGCGGTCCGCGGTCTAGCTCATGCAGGAATCCTCGAGGTTCGGCAGGGCGACGGGACCTACGTCCGCGCCACCAGCGAGGTGTCCGGGGCGCTGGGGCGGCTGTGCGGCACCGAGCTGGAAGAGATTCTGCAGGTTCGGCGTGGACTGGAGGTCGAAGGCGCCAGGCTCGCCGCGAGTAATCGCACCGACGAAGAACTAGCCGAACTGCGCGCACTGTTGGCGAAGAGCCATCACGTTGCAGGCGGACCCCTCGATGAGGCTGCCGCCGCCGACGCCGAGTTTCACTTGGCCGTGGTGCGCTGCTCGCATAACACGATCTTGATTGAGTTATACCAGGGCTTAATTGAAGCCGTCGCGGCCAGTGTCGAGGCCACCGCAGACATCCCGGGGCACGAAGTCGTCCACACTGCATTGATCGAGCACATCGCCGCCGGCGACCATACTCGGGCCGCCCAGGCTGCGGGAACGCTTGTGGACCACATGCTGTCCGGGGTGAGACGACGCTAGGAAGGCACCGATACGGCATCGGGTTCGGAAGATGAAGGAAGGGTGTCGAACTCGGTGTTGGTGAGCAATAATCGTCGCTCATGCGCAGGATTTGTCGCACCGGCTGCGGCGCCAGGATTCTGACCACCTATCGCTGAAGCCGGGCACACGGTGATGACCATCTGTCTCAGTAACGGCGGGGTGCGTGCCGGCCCGACCCCGCCTGACTCCGTCACAAGGCCCGGAATGACCGAGAATTACATGGGAGGTACCGTTGAGCGAGCATGAAGTGCGAATGATCGTCCTGTCGACCGACAACATGGACGAATCGATCCGGTTTTACTGCGAGACCCTGGGAATGCCATTGAAGTTCCGCGACGGGGACCACTTCGCGGCCCTCGATGGAGGGACTGTCACTGTCGCGTTGGCGACTGCGGTGGACCATCCGATACCCGGGCAGATTGTCGTCGGCATTAGGACAGCCGATGTCGACACTGCGGCGAAGGCCATAAAAGCCAGCGGTGGTGGCATTGTGGGAGGCCCGTATGACGACGGACATGAACGCCGTGCAGTGGGCTACGACAATAACGGCAACGGCTTGGTGTTCTACAGTCCGCTAACCCGATAAGATTTCGCCGCCACACCGGCGCTACGGACCGAGGTCATCTGCAGTACTTCGCTGTGCGCGCACCGGCCAATTCGCAGAGTAGCTATGCAACAAAGGTGAACAGACTCCGCGTCTCCTTCGGAGGCTGCGCTGTTTGCCCATACGGCTTATGTCTGAAAACGCGAGGGAGCAACACGAGAGGATTGTCGGTACTCGAAACGCTGGTGGAAGGCGTGGACGGGTGTCAGCGTCGCCGAAGTGATCGGAATGCCCAAGAGTGCCGACCCTCGACGCGTTCGCATGTCGACATGCGTCCACAGGATACTCGCGGAGCTCGTCGAAGCCAGTTGTGTATGACGGCACGGCCCCTGGGTCGAGTACACGTTTGACCGGTTCGTCTCCTGGGGCCCACGACACCTGTCCAACATCGGCGCAGTTGACCTTGCCGCGCCTCTCCGCGCAGAACTCGCGGCGGAAGCCCGCGGGCCCGTGCATTTCACGTGGTCAGCCCTGCATTACCCGATGGGTGTGGGTGTAGAGGTTCATGTTCTGGCCGCGAAGAAACCCCACGAGTGTTAGTCCTGTGTCGTCTGCGAGGTCGACAGCGAGTGACGACGGCGCGGAGACAGCGGCAAGTATGGGTATGCCTGCCATTGCGGCTTTTTGGGCGAGTTCGAACGAGGCGCGACCGCTGACCATGAGGATGCTGCCCCTGCAGGGGATGCGGTGTTGAGCGATTGCCCAGCCGACGACCTTGTCGACGGCATTGTGTCGGCCGATATCTTCGCGGAGGGCGAGTAACTGCCCGTACTGATCGAAAAGTGCGGCTGCATGTAAGCCACCGGTGCTGTCGAATACTTTCTGCGACTGGCGTAGCCGGTCGGGCAGCGTCGCCAGAACATCGACATGCACCGTGGTGGTGTCCTCGGCTGGGGAATGGACCGTCGCGAGGCGAACGGCGTCGAGCGATGCTTTCCCACATACTCCGCATGAGGAGGTTGTGTAGAAGTTGCGTTCGACACCGGGTTGAGGTGGGGGGATGCCCTCGGTGAGGGTGATGTCGAGGACGTTGTAGGTGTTGAGGCCGTTGTCGTCCACTCCGTCGCAGTAGCGGGCAGAAGCGACGTCGTCACCGCTGGTTATGACTCCTTCAGTGAGGAGGAAGCCGTGCGCGAGTTCGACATCGTGGCCCGGGGTGCGCATCGTGACCGCGAGCGGGGAGGCTCCGACGCGGATTTCGAGTGGTTCCTCGACAACGAGTGTGTCGGGCCGAGATGTGGAGTTCGGTCCACGCACGCGCACGATGGGGCGGCGGGTGGTGATGCGTCCCATCAGGGTCGGTGCTCGAGCCGAATCAGGACGGCTTTGCTGACGGGTGTGTTGGATTTGTCTGCGACGTGGTCGAGGGGAATGAGGGGGTTGGTTTCGGGGTAGTAGGCGGCGGCGTTGCCGACAGGCGTGGGGTAGGCGACGAGTCGGAAGTTGTCGGCTCGTCGTTCTTCGATGGACCCGCTCCGGTTCTTCCATTCGGAAATCAAGTCGACGTGGTCGCCGTCTCGGTATCCGAGTTTCTCGATGTCGCGGGTGTTGACGAACAGAACTCGCCGGCCGCCTTTGACGCCGCGGTAGCGGTCGTCGAGACCGTAGATGGTGGTGTTGTACTGGTCGTGACTTCGCATGGTCTGCAACATGAGTCGGCCAGGCGGAACAGGTAGCCACACGAGGTCGTTGACGGCAAAGTTCGCTTTCCCAGTCTTCGTCTGGAACGTGCGTGAGTCTCGCGGCGGGTGGGGGAGTCCGAACCCTTCTTTCTGTCGGACCTTGGTGTTGAAGCCCTCGAAGCCGGGCACGACGCGTGAGATCGAGTCCCGGATGAGGTCGTAGTCGGAGGTGAACGATGTCCACGGCACGGGATGGCCGGGGCCGAACAGCGTCTCGGCGATGCCGCAGACGATGGCGACTTCGGAGCGCATGTGGATACTCGACGGGGTGAGACTTCCGCGGGAACGGTGGACCATCGACATCGAATCCTCGACGGTCACGAACTGCTTGCCAGTCGCCTGGACGTCTTTGTCGGTGCGGCCGAGCGACGGCAGAATGAGTGCGGTGCGGCCGTGAACGAGATGGCTCCGGTTGAGTTTTGTGGACACCTGGACGGTCAGCGAACAGTTCCGGAGGGCGGCCTCTGTGACGTCGGTGTCGGGCGTGGCGGACACGAAATTGCCACCCATTGCTATGAACACCGAGGCTCGCCGTTGTCGCATGGCGCGGATGGAGTCGACGGCGTCGAGGCCGTGTTCTCGTGGTGAGGTGATGTCAAATTCGGTGTCGAGGGCGGCGAGGAACGATTCTGGCATCTTCTCCCAGATGCCCATGGTGCGGTCGCCTTGGACGTTGGAGTGCCCGCGGACGGGGCATACCCCGGCTCCGGGTTTGCCGATCATGCCGCGCATCAGCAGCAGGTTCACTGCTTCTTCGATCGTGGCAACACCGTGTGTTTGCTGGGTCAGCCCCATCGCCCAGCAGATGATGGTGGCGTTCGACTCGATCAGAGCCTGGGCTGTGTCGTGGAGTTGTTCGATTGTCAGGCCGGTGGCGTCGACGACCGTGTCGAGATCGACTCTGCGGATGTGATCGAGCCATGCGTCGAACCCCGCGGTGTGGCGGTCGATGAAGGGTCGGTCGAGGACGGTTCCTGGTGCGGCGTCCTCGGCGGCGACGAGCAGTTTGGCCAACCCCTGGAAGAGGGCCATGTCGCCGCCGATGCGGATCTGCAGGAAGTCGTCGGAGATCGCGGCTCCGTCGCCGATGACACCATGAACCTTCTGTGGGTCTTTGAACCGCAGTAGTCCGGCTTCGGGGAGCGGGTTGATGGCGATAACCCGGGCGCCGTTGGATTTGGCTTTTTCGAGTGTGGAGAGCATGCGTGGATGGTTGGTGCCCGGGTTCTGGCCGGCGATGAGAATGAGGTCGGCGTTCTCGATATCCGGAACGGATACCGATCCTTTGCCGATGCCGATCGAGGCGGTCAGTGCGCTGCCGGACGATTCGTGACACATGTTCGAACAGTCGGGCATGTTGTTGGTGCCGAACGAGCGAATCAGTAACTGGTAGAGGAACGCTGCTTCATTAGACGTTCGGCCGGAGGTGTAGAAGATCGCCTCATGTGGGCTACCCAGCGCGTTCAGTTCGTCTGCGATGATGCGGTTCGCGTCATCCCATTCGATTGGTTCGTAGTGTGTGGTGCCTGGGCGTAGCACCATTGGGTGGGTGAGGCGTCCCTGCTGTCCGAGCCAGTACTCGGTGCGGCCGAGGAGATCGTCAACGGAGTGCGTGGCGAAGAAGTCTGGGCCGACGGTCCGCTTGGTGGCTTCTTCGGCGACGGCCTTGGCGCCGTTCTCGCAGAATTCGGCGTGCTTGCGGTGGCCGGGTGTTTCCGGCCAGGCGCAGCCGGGACAGTCGAAACCTTTGCGCTGATTGAGTTTGGCGAGAGAGGCAGCGGTGCGCGTCGCACCCATCTGTGACATGCCGCGTTGAAGTGATACGAGCACCGCCGGTACGCCTGCGGCGTACTGCTTGTTCTTCGTCACGACGATGCTGTGCTCGTCGTATTCGTAGTCGTCTCGACGAGCCATCAGCAGGTGCAGCCTTCCCCAGGTTTACAGACAGTCGGTCGAGGGTGCACCACGGATATGGGTGGTGTCCAAGATGCCCGTCCTACTGGTCGATAGGCGTCGCCGATGATGTCTGGTCGAGGACCGAAGCCGTCGCTTCAAGAGCCTGAATGAGGAGGGACGACGGGTCTTCTGCGCGGGTGATCAACCCGACCACTGGAGCTGTGCGACCTTCGATGAGTGGAGTGGACCGGAGGCCAGGTGGTTCACCGAATACTTTGAACCACACCTGAGGGACCACTGCGGCCCACTGCCCGGTCTTGACGTGGGCATAGAGGGAAGCGATGGAATCGGTTTCGACTTGTGCGGTGTGGACTGCTCCGTCGTCGGCGAAATAGTCGTCGAGGATGCGCCTGCCGCGCATGATCGACGGCAAAGTGCACATCGGCAACGTCGACGCTTCGCGCCAGGAGATGTCGGCGCGGCGCGGGCGGGTCGGATCGTCGGCGGTCAATAGTGCGTATCGCTCGCGATAGAGCGGGAAAGCGTGGTAGCGCAGGGCGATGTCGTCGTCGAGGTAGGTGATGCCGCCGTCGAGCTCGAAGCGATCGAGCCGAGCTGTGATTTCGCTCGAAGACAGGTCTTCGGTGAGACGCACCGTGATGAGGGGGTGCCTCACACACAATGGGCTCGACAGGTCGGCGACTGTCGCGGATGCGGTGGGAATGACCCCTATTCGGAGGGTGCCGGTGACGCCCGACCGTAGGCTGGCGGCCTCGTGCAGGAGTGATTCCTGGTTGGCAAGAATTCTTTGAGCCCAACGTACGATCTGCTCGCCCTCCACTGTGAGGCCTTCGAACTTGTGGCCTCGAACGATCAGCGGCAGATCGAGTTCGATCTCCAGTTTGCGGATCGCCTCCGACAAGGCCGGTTGAGAGACAGCACATGCATCCGCTGCGCGAGTGAAGTGCTTCTCGCGCGAGAGAACGACGAGGTACTCGAGCTGCCGGAACTGCACAGCATAATCTTCTCATCCCGTCTCGCTCCCGGTGGAGGCGGCGAAGCTTTGCGGCCAGATAGCCAAGTATCGGATGCGTCGCTCACGCCAGGGAGGCATATCGGTCTGCATCTCGAAATAAATTGTTGTACAGGGTTTATCCGCCGCGATTGCATGGTCTACACACAGGAACCTCAGTGGAGACGGAGACGGTGAGTCTCGCGGTAAGCGGTCTTCGAATCAAACGTCCTGATCAACAGAGTGCGCACCTACCGCGAGTTAAAGCCCAGGTTGACTGCGTGCACAGGCTCGTGCAGGGCCTTGCGCATCAGTCGACCGACCGATCGATCGTTTGGCCTACCCGGCTGGATCGGAAATGCGGACCGTGTGCGCCGACAATCTCATCGGGGGGCGATCGTCGAGATCTGCCCCGACAGTGATCACGCGAGAAGAACCGGCGATCGAGAGGTCAGAGTGGCCTGAGCGCGAGCGCACCCATTGGTGTCAAGGCCATCTCTCGCGCATCGCTGGCCGGGGTCTACTCCCAGTCCAGTCTGGCCGTTTCGGGCATCGTGGTGACAGGGCTTCCCCTGGCGACTGCAACGGAACCAGACGGTCGGTATCGATGATTTGATCAACATAAGTGCCCGACTCGATGCCAGGTGGAGCTACCCTGAGTGCACATCATTGAGGGACAAGGAAATGCTGTGTCTTCGGGAGACCGTCGGATCGAGTGAATCGCCAGCTGCGCATGGCAAATGGTGATCCGCTCGAGACTCAGCGTGACGTGGCGTCCGCCGTCGTCGCGGAGTTGACCACGGCAGGGTTTGCGGAGGTCCATGCAATCGGACATGGCGGCTTCGGTCTTGTCTACCGTTGCGGGCAGCCCTCGCTGGACCGCACTGTCGCGGTGAAGGTCCTCACCGCCAACCTGGACGAAGACAACCGGGCACGGTTCTTTCGAGAACAGCGGGCGATGGGCCGCCTTACGGGTCACCCGAACATCGCTAACGTGCTCCACATTGGAACCACAACCAGTGGTCGGCCCTACATCGTGATGCAATACCACTCGCACGGATCGTTGGACACCCGAATCCGCCGGCAGGGCCGACTTGAATTAGACGAGGCTCTGCGATTCGGAGTGAAGTTGGCCGGCGCGCTCGAGACCGCCCACCGTCTCGGCATCCTCCATCGAGACGTAAAGCCGGGGAATATCCTGATCACCGACTACGACGAGCCGGCCCTGACTGACTTCGGCATCGCGCATTTTGCTGGGGGATTCGAGACCTCGACGGGCATTCTCACCGGATCCCCGGCTTTCACAGCCCCCGAGGTCCTCAAGGGAGAGGAGCCGCCCAGCGCGGCCTCCGACATCTACAGTCTCGGCGCGACCTTGTTCTCGGCCGTGACAGGGCACGCAGCTTTTGAACGTCACAGCGGCGAGCAAGTAGTCGCACAGTTCCTCCGCATCACCACCCAACCTGTACCAGATCTCCGTGAGCAGGGAATTCCGGATGATGTCAGCGCGGCCATCGAACACGCGATGTCAGAAGATCCTCGGGAGCGTCCCCTCAGCGCGGCGCAGTTCGGTGACGAATTACGCCAGAGTCAGCTCGCTCACGATTTTCCGGTCGAAGAGATGGACCTGCTCGCCGAACCAGGCGCGAAGCGCTCCGAACAAGACCTACCAAGAGCCCGTCGCCGCTCCACTGCCGGCCTGCTCCACAATGCGATCCCGCCGTCAACACGGGGAGCGGCGGGAGATCTTCCCTTGGACCTCACTAGCTTCGTAGGCCGCCGTCGCGAGCTGACCGACGCAAAGGCGAAATTGTCTACTTACCGTCTGGTCACGTTGACTGGGATCGGCGGGGTCGGCAAAACGCGCCTCGCGCTACGCGTTGCGACGGAGGCGCGGCGCGGGTTCACCGGCGGTGTGAGACTGGTCGAGCTTGGTGAACTGAACGAGCGGTCACTGCTCGTGGATGCGGTCGCTGCGGCGGTCGGCATACGTGATCGGTCGGCACGACCACTTGAACGCGTAATTGCGGAGTACCTCGCCACACGCAACCTTCTGCTCGTTCTCGACAACTGTGAGCGTTTGGTGGATGCAGTCGCCACGCTCGCCGGGAAACTGCTTCGGACCTGTCCCGAGCTTCGGATTTTGGCCACGAGCCGGGAGGCCCTCGGTATCGAAGGGGAAGCTGTGCTGCGCGTACCGCCGCTGACGATTCCCGACACGGACGATGAGTCGTCCCTGCGCGGGCTTCCCCAGTACGACGCCGTGACGCTGTTCATGGAACGTGCCGCCGCCGCGGTGTCCGGGTTCGAGTTGACCGAGGACAACCGGATTACGGTAGCGCACATCTGCCGTGCACTTGAAGGCCTACCCCTGCCGATCGAGTTGGCGGCCGCGCGGTTGCGGGCGATGTCCGCCGATCAAATCGCCGAACGACTGAATGACCGGTACAAACTGCTGACCCTGGGAAGTCGTGGAGCGCCGAGGCGCCAACAGACGCTGCGGTTGTCAATGGACTGGAGTTACGACCTGTGCAGTTCCCCGGAACAGCGGCTGTGGGAACGCTTGTCGGTATTCGCCGGAACCTTCGAATTGGATGCGGCGGAGGGCATTTGCGAGGGAGAGGTGGCTCCTGAGGATCTGCTCGACATGCTGACGGCGTTAGTCGACAAGTCGATCCTGATCAGGGACGCTCCGGGCGGAGTGGTCCGTTTCCGCCTTCTCGAGACGGTGCGTGACTACGGCCGACACAAAGCAGAGCAGTCCGGCGACTACCAGGCGTTGCGCTGGCGGCACCGGGATTGGTACGAGAAGCTGGCACTGACAGCGGAGGCGGAGTGGGTCAGTTCCCAGCAGTTGAAATGGATCGCACGTCTCGGGCGCGAGCAGTCGAATCTCCGTGAGGCGATGACGCTGTGCCTGTCCGAGGCTGGCGATACCGACACCGAGGCCGGGCTGCGGATCGCAGCCGCGCTCTATCCCTTCTGGCTTACCCGCGGCAAGCTAACCGAGGGACGGTACTGGCTCGACCGCGCCCTAGCCTGCCATCCCCGGAAGTCCACCGCTACACGCGTAAAAGCCCTGTACTACAGCAGTGTGCTGTCCGAACTGCAGGGCGACATCCCCGCGGCGACCGCCCTGGTCGAGGAGGGGCGATCCTTGGCTGAGCAAATCGACGATCCGATGACGCATGCACTCGTCGCCCAAGCCGAAGGACTACTTGCGATCAATAACAGCGACCTTCAGCGCGCGAGCGGACTTCTGGAAGAAGCCCGCAATATTTACGCGACACTGAACGATGACCATCGGAAGGTTGCAGTTCTGTACCTGCTGGGTTTGGCATACGGACTGCGTGAGGACATTCCGCGGGCGATGGCATGTCATGAGAAGGTAATCGCGATGACGGAAAACCTGGGCGAGTCGATATATCGCTCGTATTCGTTGTGGTCCATGGGCGTTGGGGTGTGGCAGCAGGGAGATTCAAATCGTGCCGCCCGCTTGTTTGAACAGAGTTTGCGGCTCGGCCGACTGGCGGACGATCAAATTACCGTCACCGTGTGTCTGGAATCCCTCGCGTGGCTCTGTGACGAGCGCCGTGCAAAGCGTGCTGCGGTCCTTATGGGTGCCGCCGAGGAATTGGGGCACACCGTGGGCAGCTCGACGGTGATGTTCCCTCACCTCCTCGTCCACCATGAAGAGAACAAGCGCCGGATTCGCCATGCGCTCGGTGAGCGCGCCTTTCAGGCCGCCCACCGGGAAGGGCGGACGCTCGGAATTCAAGGTGCCATTGTTTATGCCCTGAGCGAGCCGCCCAGGGGCACGACGCCGCCCGCTGGTACCGCGACGAACCTGACCAAACGTGAATGGCAGGTCGCCGACCTTGTAGCCAAGGGATTGACCAACAGGGCGATCGCCGCCAGTCTCGTCATCTCGGACCGTACCGCCCAAGGCCACGTAGAACACATCCTGACCAAGCTCGGATTCACCTCACGAGCACAGATCGCGGCCTGGTTCGTTGACCAGACCCGACGCGAAGAACTCTGATCGTTCGAGCTCAATCAAGTTTGATGTGGGCGTGCAGGCTGCGGTTGAGACGGGAGCCCGAACAGGGGTGAGCGGTACAGGGGCGTCTTGGGAACGAATGGGGACGGCGCGCGATCTTGGACAGTCCGTCCAGACCTCCGGCTTCGTACTGTTTGCGCCTGTCGTGACAGTTTGTCAGGAGACCTCGAACCGTTCGGGTACGTCGACGATGCGTGCGCCGTCACGCACCTCGGGGACGGCTCGTAGTCGGATCTCCACGGTCGGTGGCGCGTCCCGGTTACGGCATCTGGTACGGCGCCGTCAGTCCTCGCGGCGGGTTGGCCGAGGCGTTTCAGAGCGCCCGGGTGATCGACCGGCACCGCGGCGACCCGTATCTGACCGGGCTGCGATTCACCCGCCCGCTGAGACTGCTCGATGTGTCCGGCATCGGGGAGGGGGCTTGGGTGACCCGGGTCGGCGGCAACCACGCCCTCGACTCCGCCGCGCACGGCCGAACCCAGCACTGGGCCCGCACCATTCACCGGGCCCATGACGATCTCGATGGGATCGTCTACCGCGGCCGGTTCGCCGGCGGTGTCTGCATCGCGATCACCGAACGCGCCGCCGACGCGTTTCCTGCGCTGCCGGCGTTGTCGCTGCCGTTGTCGCATCCCGGGTTGTCCGGGCCGATCGACAGCGCGGCCTATCAGCTCGGCTACACCATCACCTGAGGCTGCGACGCACGTGGGCGAACCGGTTGGGCACGCGGCACACGGCGTCCGGCGCCGGGGTCCGCGATGCTCACGCACGTGGCGCGGCGAGTAGGGCTCACACCGCCAAAACGCGAGTTCCAAGAGCAGCTCACGATGCACAGCGCGATCCGTGCCGCAATCGGGGTAGTCCACTCACCCACGAAGGACCGAGAAAGCGGGACATCGAACGTCTGAGTCGAACTGTCCAGTATTTGAATCAGTTCGATCTGAATGCGCCCACGCGGAACTATCCGACGGTGTCCGTTGTTGACGCATGCAGCACTTGCGAGGTACCGCGGCACTCAACGAAGGGGCACAAGAACATGCGCATCGGAATCATCGGAGCTGGTCAGATTGGTGGCACGCTGACACGCAGGCTGACTGCGCTCGGTCACGATGTGCGCGTCTCGAACTCTCGGACACCCGACACCCTCGCAGACCTCGAGGCGGAGACCGGCGCAAAGGCGGTACTGAACACCGAAGCCGCCGAGGGTGCAGACCTGGTGATCGTGAGCATCCCGCAGAAGAACGTCGTGGACCTTCCCGCCGGGATCCTCGCCGGCGCTGCCGATGGTGCTCCGGTGATCGAGACCAACAACTACTACCCGCAGCAGCGAGACGGATTGATCGCCGCCATCGAAGACGGTCAGGTAGAAAGTGAATGGGTGCAAGAACATCTCGGAGTGCCGGTGTTCAAGGCATTCAATGGAATCTGGTGGAAGCACCTTCTCGAGAAGGGCCTACCGGAAGGGTCGAGCGGACGGATCGCGATCCCCGTCGCCGGCGACGACGCACTGAAGAAGCAGGTGGTATTCGATCTGATCAATCAGCTCGGCTTCGACCCTGTCGACGCGGGCACAGTCGAAGATTCCTGGCGTCAGCAGCCGGGAACCCCGGTCTACGGCAAGAATTTTGATCGGGAGGCGACGTTGAAGGCACTGGCGCAGGCAACGCCTGAGCGCACAGACGAGTGGCGTGCTGTGGCGCAGTGAGCGATCGGTGTCGAGCGGCGGTTCCCGAACACGAAGACGCCGCTCGGCCGTTAGTCCTGGTGCGGAGCGCGCGCCCGGGACGGCATCGGTATCGTGGCGGCGGGGGCGCGGGCGCCTTGTCCGGTGTACGGCCAGCCGCTGGGCAGCGTGCGGCCGCGGTACTCATTTCGGTGGTTGTTGCGGGTGGCGGACCCGGATCGGGACCTGGTCGACGATTCGGTCCCGCTGGCTCCCGGGGTGGCCTGCCTGCACAACACCACATCGCGACCCGCGCTAGCCGCGATGTCCTGATTTGGCTCTTTGACGCACAACTTGTTGGACATGCACAATCGCTGAACGCCACTTCGGGTGCCGTCGCCGCTCCGCAGCGCGTTCAAACACAAGGTCTGGCGCACTCGACTGCCCTTAATGCGTACAGCTCCCAGGGACTCCACCAGCTCCCAGGCAAAAATCGGCCGGATACCCCTTGCATGCGTCGGAGGCTGCATCCCGGCTGCGCGGTGACGGGATACGAACCTCCGGCTGAGGTTGCTTCAGAGGCTGGCTACGCAGTCAGATCGATGATGAGCTTGCCTGGTTGGCCGTTGGAGAACGAGTCCACGAAGGCGGCCGGCAGCTGCTCGAATCCGGGCAATACCGATTGCACGGCCTCCAACTGTCCGGAACTGATGAGTTCGGCGAGCGTGGCTTCAACCTCTGCCGCACGGTCCATGTAGTCGAGCACGACGAATCCCTGTGTGAGGATACGCTTGGTGAGAAGCTGTCCGAAATTTTTTGGGCCGGAAGGGCGTTCGGTCAAGTTGTAGCCGTCGATCAGGCCACACAACGCGATGTGTGCGTGGTTGTTCAGCCGGGCGATCGATGCCTCGAACATCGGGCCCCCCGAGTTTTCGAAGAGGCGGTCGATGCCGTTCGGTGTTGCCGCCTCGAGCTGGTCCTTCCAATCAGGGGCCTTGCGGTCGACGACGGCGTCGGCGCCCAGCCGGGCCACCATCGAGCACTTCTCGGCGCCTCCTGCGACGCCGACAACCTGTGCGCCCGCCTGCTTCGCGAGCTGGACCGCCACGCTTCCGACTGCGCCAGAGGCGCCGGAGATCAGAACGGTGTGCCCTGGTTCCGGCCGCAAGATGTCGCACACTCCGGCCCACGCGGTCAGGCCCGTCATCCCGAGGACGCCAAGGTAGTGCTCCAAGGGAACGACCTCGCGTGATGCGATCCGGTCCCAGTCAGTGCCGGGCGAGCTGACGATCTGGTGCCGTTGCCAGCCGACAAAGCCACGAACGATGTCGCCCGCGGTGAAGTTGCTGTTGCGTGAGGCGGTCACGCGGGCCAGTCCGAAAGCGCGAACTGGCTCTCCGATTGCGACTGGCGGAAGATAACTCGGTCGGTCGTCGAGCCAGCCCCTGATGGCCGGATCGATCGAGATGAAGAGGGTCTCGAGTGCGACGTCGCCAGCCTCGAGTTCGGGCAGGGCGACGTCCTCCACGCGGAAGTCCTCCAAGCTCACGTGCCCGTGGGGGCGCTGCGCCAGGACGATCTGTTGTGATGAATTCACGGTGTGCTACTCCTTCGTCACCAACGACGGTAGAAGTCATGACAAGGCGAAACTTGGCCCTATGCGCACGGGATTCGAAGAGCGCGCACAGCGCGCATCTCGATGCCGAATGCGATGCGCCTGAGGAAAGCAGGTGCGCGCAAACAGCCAAGACGTGATGTCCATCACTTCATAGGGTCGGTGACAAATGGGCTTCGTGCCGAAGAGCCCTCCTGGTAGATCTGGAGTCAACGCAATGAATGACACACGCGCCGACCGACCTCTCGAGATTGCGGTCACGATCGATGACTTCGTCCTGTGGGACGGCGTTCCCATGCCGGACGACACGACTCCCACCGACATCACGCGTTCCGTGGCGAAAACGCTGAACGACTACGGACTCAAGGGCACCTACGGCTTCTCTCACACATACCGGCTCGAGAACGAGCCAGAGCAAATCGAGGCCTTCGAGGCGTGGGCCGAAGCAGGCCATCACCTGGGTAACCACACTCACCAGCACGCTCCACTGCGCTGGATGCCCGACGCGGCATTCCGACGCGATTTTGAGACGGCCGAGAAGTACATCGGTCATCTGATCGACGCCGCACCGTCGAAGTACTTCCGGTACCCCATGGACATGTCGTCAGGATCCGAACGACGTCGAGGGGAAGTCGAGAACTACCTCGCTGATCTCGGCTACCGCACTGCCCCGATCACCAGTTGGTTCAGTGATTTCGCGTTCATCATGCCGTACTTCCGCGCGATGACCCTAGGCGACAAGGACGTGCAGAAGCAGGTACGCGACCTGCACGTGTCGACCGCTGTTGACATGCTCTACCAGCACGCGGACACCGCGCATACCCTGTTCGGTGCCGACGCGCCTCTCATCTGGCTCGTACACGGCACCACGATCTCTCGTGACACCCTCGCTCCGATCCTCGAGGCATTCCTCGAGCGTGGCGTGGAGTTCGTAGCCCTCGATGAGGCGATGAAGCATCCGGTGAACTTCGGGAAGCCGCCGTGTAATGAGAGCTTCACCAACCAGCTTCAGAGGTTCGCGCTTGCTGCGGGCTTGCCGAAACCTGAACTCGACGTCGAGCGGCTTGCCGAGATCCTGAACCTCGCGCCTATTCCTGGCCTCGACACGATGGCGACTTACGAAGAGCGCATGTTCAAGCCGTTGGCGAAGCGGGTGGGAGCTGAGTACGACTGGGATTGGTCCTGAGTCGGCAATCCACATTCACAACGTCACACCGTCATTATCTGAAAGCAGGATCATGCTCAACCTGGCCACCATGCTTGCCGACACTGCTCGACGCACTCCCGGCAGAACCGCTGTCATCGAAGGTGACCGAACCCTCACCTTCGGTGAGATCGATGCGGCTGCGAACAGCGTTGCCCGTTTTCTTCTCTCACGGGGGTTGCGCCCAGGCGACCGCGTTGCCCTGACGATCGCGAATGTTGTCGAGTTTCCGATTGTCTACTTCGGCATCCTCAAGGCCGGTGGAGCCGTCGTGCCGCTCAACACGATGCTCAAGCGGGAGGAGGTTGCCTACCACCTCCGTGACTCGGGCGCGACGGCGTACTTCTGTACCGTGCTGGGGCTCGACGACGAGGCGTGGCGCGGATTCCAGGACGTCGAGTCCTGTGAGCATCTGGTCACCGTTGGCTCCGCAGTGCTCGATGAGCCAGGCGTGGGAACTACCTTGGCTGACGCATTGGCCGAACACCCCGCGGAAGAGGTCCTGCAGGTGACCGAGGCAACGGACACAGCGGTGGTCCTGTACACGAGCGGGACGACCGGCAAGCCGAAGGGGGCGGAGCTCACCCACGCCAACATGGTCCTCAACGCCATCGGGCATAACCAGCTGCTCGACGCCCGCGCCGACGACGTACACCTGGTCACTCTTCCGCTCTTCCACTCATTCGCACAGACCGTACAGCTGAACGCCGGCTTCGCAATGGGAGCCACCCTGGTCCTGCTGCCACGATTCGACGCAGCCGAGGCCCTGGCGTTGATCACGCAGCACCGGGTGACAGTCTTCGCCGGTGTCCCGACGATGTACTGGGCTCTGCTCAACAAGGCCGCTGACGGAATAGACGTTGACCTCGCCGGTCTCCTGCGAATCGCGCTTTCCGGCGCAGCTGCCATGCCCGTCGATGTGCTGAAGCGGTTCCGGGACGTCTTCGGTGTCGGGATCCGGGAAGGCTACGGACTCTCCGAAACCAGTCCCACCGTCACGTTCAACCCGCTCGACCAACCAAACCGGTCGGGATCGATCGGCAAACCGATCTGGGGAGTAGAGGTGAAGCTCATCGACGATCACTGGAACGAGGTCCCCGCCGGTGAACCAGGAGAACTCGCCGTACGTGGATACAACGTGATGAAGGGATACCTGGGGCGGCCCGAGGCGACAAAGGAAGTGATCCGCGACGGCTGGTTCCGCACGGGCGATATCGCAACGCGAGACGAGGACGGCTACTACTCCATCGTCGATCGCGCCAAGGACTTGATCGTGCGGGGAGGCTTCAACGTCTATCCGCGCGAGCTCGAGGAGGTGATCATCGGCCATCCAGAGGTCAGCCTCGTGGCCGTCGTCGGAATCCCCGATGAGCGAATCGGTGAGGAAGTGAAAGCCTTCGTCATCCGCGAGCCCGGATCGGAGTTGAAGGAGGAAGACCTGATCGGCTGGTCACGGGAACGGTTGGCGGCTTACAAGTACCCGCGCCTGGTGGAATTCAGGGATACCTTGCCGATGAACGCGACAGGAAAGCTCCTCAAGCGGGCTCTGCGATGATCAAGCCGTTGGCGTGGGCGCCGGCGCGCGCTAGCGTCGACTGTGGCACGAGTCGCAGTTTCGGCATACCGGTGTGAGAAGGTGCTCTGACGTTGTATTCCGTCGATACGTTGCGCAGCAACGAGCACGACCAGCGCGAGCGCGGTGATTGGTGGCGCGATCAGGTCTCGTCGATCCACTGTCCGATGGCCTTCTCCCTTGCGGACAGCTACCAGGGAACCCTTCAGCATCAACATTCGGACACGTACCAGCTAGTTCGCTGGTGGGGAGAAGCGGAGGTCCTCTCCCGCACGGCAGCGGACATCCGTCGACATCCACATGGCGCCTACGAACTGCTCCTACCGGTCCGGGGCGAAGTGATCCTCGAGCAGGATCGTCGTGAAGCCACGATCACACCGGCGGTCATGGCTCTCACATCGCTGGACACCGCGACTGTTCTGCGCCACGGTGATGGCTTCTCCTCTGTTGCATTCGTGATTCCACGTGACCGGATCGAGGCGCGGGTGCCGACATTGCCGCACGCTGGCACCGTCCTCGATGCGACATCTGGACTGGGACGCATCGTTGTCGACGTGGTCAGTAGTCTGCGCAGGGAACGGCACGAGCTCACCGGGAGTCAGTTCGATGCGATAGCCGACCGAATCGTCGATCTCGTGGCGCTCGCCTACAACGCAGACACGGCCACCCCCTCCGTCGATGTCCAGGAAGGGTTGGTCACCGCCATCCGGCGCTTTGTTCGAGAGAATGCGCACGACCCGAACCTCACAGGAGCCGTGGCAGCGGCGCGCCTCGGCTGGTCGCTCCGGCACGTTCAGGCCCAGTTGCAGCGGATTGGGACAACACCGTCGGATCTCATCCGAGAGGAGCGTCTGGCGTTGGCGCGGTTGCGTCTGCAGGACCGTGGCTGGAGCCACCAGAGCGTGACTCAGGTGGCATACTCCTCAGGATTCGGCGACCTCAGCACCTTCAGTAATGCGTACCGGCGGGCCTTCGGTGAGCGCCCGTCCGACACACGTTCTGCGGCATCCGCAAACGACTGAATCAGCGGCCCGCGGGCCCGCTCGACGACCGGGTCTGCGAGTGTCTGCTGCGCGCGATGCAAGCGAAGTGCGCTGCCCCCCAAGAGATAACGCCAATGCGGACCTAGCGTAGATGGCATGAAAAGTGCAACCACCTCAGAAGTGCGACCGGCGCCCGACACCCTCTTCTCTGTCGCCGGGAGGACCGCCGTCGTAACCGGTGGCTCACGAGGGATCGGCGCCACGATCGCCCGCGGCCTGGTACTGGGTGGTGCCCACGTTGTCATCACCAGCCGAAAGGAAGAACAGTGCCGCGCGACGGCCGAAGCCATCAATGCCGAGGCAGACGCTGCGGGAACGGCAGGACGCTGCACCCCCGTCGCCAGTGACCTGTCGTCGGCCGAAGGGGTGACCGGTCTGGTCGACTGGCTCGGCGAGCACCTGACAAGCATCGACATCCTGGTGAACAATGCCGGGGCCACCTGGGGTGCGCCACTTGAAGAGTTTCCCCTCATCGGTTGGACGAAGGTGCTCAACACCAACCTTGTCGCTCCGTTCTACCTCATCACGGGAACGCTTCCGCTTCTTCGCAATGCGGCACGCCCCGACCGGCCCGCTCGTGTCATCAACATCGGCAGCGTGGATGCCTTGGCTACACCTAGCTGGGAGAACTACTCCTACAGTGCGAGCAAAGCCGGGCTGCACATGGTCACCCGCCATTTAGCCAAGCAACTGGCTTCCGACGGCATCACCGTCAACGCGATCGCCCCCGGACCGGTCTTGACGGACATGCTCGGACACGTCGCGGCGGATCCAGAGGTCGAGGCAGAGCTCCTCGAGCGCGTCCCGCTGGGCCGCTACGGACAAACCGACGACCTGATCGGCACGGTCCGGTTCCTGGCCTCCCGTGCTGGCTCTTACCTGACCGGCACCATCATTCCGCTCGACGGCGGGATCTCCGGTTGCGCCGGCTGAACCTTCGCCTCCACCTTCTTCCACGTACAGCAATCACCGATTCGAGGAACAACCATGCCTGAAGTTGTCATCGTCGCCACTGCACGTTCGCCGAGCGGAAGAGCCATCAAGGGCTCCATTGAAGGACATTCGGCTCGATGACCTCCCCGTCCAGATGGTCACGGCCGCGTTGGCGAATGTACCTGCACTCGATCTAAGCGCCATCGACGACCTCATGCTCGGTGTCGGCGAACAGTGACTGAACGTCAGCGGTGGGCCATCGCCATCGGCCACCCGTTCGGCATGACCGGTGCGCGGATCACCAGCACCCTCATCAACTCACTGCAGACGCATGACAAGCAGTTCGGCCGCGAAACCATGTGCGTAGGCGGAGGGGACAGGGAATGGCACTGATCCTCGAACGCTCTCCTGACCCGAAGTCACATCGATCCAATCCTTGAGAGGTACCCCATCTCGTGAACGCATCACCTCATCCCGAACACCGCCGTACCGCAATCGTCACCGGTGCTGCACGGGGAATCGGCGCCGCCGTCGCGCAGCGGCTCGCAGCAGACGGCCACGCTGTCGCCGTCCTCGACCTCGAGGAGGCCGCCGCCCAGTACGTGGTCGACACGATCACTCAGGCCGGAGGCACTGCACTTGCTGTCCGCGCAGACGTCTCCAACGGAACTGGTGTCGAGAAAGCAGTGGATAAGATCACAACGGAGCTCGGAGCGCCGGTCGTTCTGGTCAACAACGCGGGCGTCACCCGCGACAATCTTCTGTTCAAAATGTCGGCCACCGACTGGGATACCGTCATGAACGTCCACTTGCGTGGCTCGTTCCTGATGACGAGAGAGGTTCAGGGACACATGACTCAGGCCGGTTTCGGACGAATCATCAACCTCTCGAGCGTGTCGGCGCTCGGAAACCGCGGTCAAGCGAACTACGCCGCAGCCAAAGCCGGGCTGCAAGGTTTCACCAAAACCCTGGCCCTCGAACTCGGCAAATTCGGCGTTACCGCCAACGCCGTTGCTCCCGGTTTCATCGAGACCGAGATGACAGCCGCGACGGCAGCGCGAATGGGAATGAAATTCGACGATCTCAAGAAGAGGGCGGCCGCCGACATCCCCGTCGCCCGAGTTGGGGTCCCCGACGACATCGCACACGCGATCTCATTCCTTGCCAGTGAGGGAGCCGGATTCGTCTCCGGGCAGGTTCTCTACGTCGCCGGAGGGCCCAAAGTATGAAGACACTCAACGGAATCGATGAATTGCACGCGGTGGCGAACACCCCGATCGGCTACTCGTCATGGCACACCCTCACACAGGAGAAAATCGACGCGTTCGCTGACGCGACGGGTGACCACCAGTGGATTCACGTCGATCCCTCACGGGCTGCTGACGGACCGTTCGGTGCCACCATCGCCCACGGACATCTGCTGACTTCGATGATCCCGATGCTTGTATGGGAGGTCTACGTCGTCGACGGCGTCCGAATGGGAATCAACTACGGGTCGAACAAGGTTCGATTCCCGGCACCCGTTCCCGTCGGTTCACGGATTCGGGCTGGGGTTGAAATAGCAGACGTTGAAACCGTTCCCTCGGGCGTCCAGGTTGTCACGGCCGTCACGATCGAACGCGAGAATGCCGACAAGCCGGTTTGTATTGCTGAGATTGTCAGCATCTACTTTCCGAATTAACGTCGCAACTTTGCGAAATCCCCACCGGATAGATTGCACGATGACAAGTGATCGAAGGGGGCTGCACTGGCTCAGCGGGTCCGCTTGCGGCGACCACGTCGCGGCGGAAACTCTTCGGGGAACGGCTTCGGGATCGCGAAAGACTTCGGGATTTCCGAGGCGACCCTGCACAACTGGGTCAAAATGGGTCTCGGTGACGAGGGAAGTGGGGAGTGAGGCTCCGGTGAAGACGTCGCCGAAGGAGATTCGTGAGTGGGCGATCAGCGAGGGTCACGAGGTGTTGTCCCGCGGCGGATTTCGGCCGAGCTCGAGCGAGCCTTCCGTGATGCTCAGGTAGCGACGCCGGTCGCGTGAGTCGCAACATTGCCCTGTTCCAAAGTGTGGCCATCCTGCCAGGGAGGCTATGAGCCTGCGGGACGATGATCTTCGGCGCCGTGCGGTGGCGGTTGTCCGCGTCAGCGGTGCCGGGGTCGGGTCTTCGCCGGCACCGGCGAGGCTGGTCAGGGCCGGGGGTGGACTTCGGCTTCGCTCGGCGTGAACTCTGAGGGGGAATCGACGGTTCGCCCACAAATTGAGCTGTGGTGGTGCGGTGTGGGTAGCCTGCTCCCATGTCGCAGCCTCCGCCTTTCAGTCCTACGGTCACGCTGCTCACGGTGAGCCGGGTGTGGGAGGCCGCATTCACCGACGGTTTGAAGCCGCTCGGGTTGACTACCCGCAAGTACGGGCTGTTGGGGCACATCCGCGGGACGCCGGGCATCTCGTTCAGTGAGCTCGCTCGGCGTTCCCGCATCACCGTGCAGAGCGCTCACACGGCGGTCGCGGCGTTCGTCGAGTCCGGGTTGGTCGACGACTCGACCGCGCACGCCGGGGCCGCCTCGACCCTGCGGATCACGGCGGAGGGCGAATCACTGCTGGCTCGCGCGGCCGAGGTAGTGGCCCGTCTCGATGACGAGTTCGCCGCGCAGCATCCCGAGCTGACCGAGGCGCTGCGGGCGCACATGGTGCGGGTGATGTCGGCGACTGACTGACACCTCACCCGCCAACCTTCAGTTAGGCTGAAGGTCATGGAATCGTTGTTGCTCTCCCTCCACGTCGTGGCGGGCATCCTCTTCGTGGGCCCGGTCGCGGTGGCCACCAGCCTGTTCCCCCGGCACGCGCCGGTGACCGCCACAGTGGGCGGTGCGCAGCAGATCGAGCGGAACATCAACACCGCCCGGGTGCTGCACCGGATCACCCGCATCTACGGCGTCCTGGCGATCGCGGTCCCGGTCGTCGGCCTTCTCCTCGCCACCGTGCAAGGCCGCACGAGCGAGATCTGGGTCGTGGTTGCGATGGTGCTCACCGCGATCGCCGGTGGACTGCTCGCCCTGCAAATCGTCCCGCTCCAACAACAGGCGCTCACCACACCCGACGCCGGAACCCAACTCCGGCGCCTCGGCATGGTGACCGGCCTGTTCAACCTGCTGTGGGTGGTCGTCGTCGTGCTGATGATCGTGCGACCCGGATCGAGCTACGTATGACCGGGTTGCTGCGCACGCTGGCCGTGCTTTCGGCACTCGAGACCGTCAGCGTCCTGGCGTTGCTGGCCAACCTCGGCACCCTGCACGACGCCGCGGTCGCCGGTGTCCTCGGCCCGATCCACGGTGCGCTCGTACCTGTCCGTCGCCGTCACGGCACTGCTCGGTCGCGGCCTGACGACCCGGACCCGCATTGGTGCGCTCGTGCCCGTGCTCAGCGGCCCTCTCACGATGGTCAACCTGCGGCAGGAGGCGCGCAGCGCATGAGTCTCCGACATTATCTGCGCCGACCGCCGGCGATCAGCGCCGCGGAGGCGGTCCGCCTCGTCGAACACGGTGCCCTCGTTGTCGATGTCCGCCGCCAGTTCGAGTGGAACCGGGTACACATCCCCGGCGCCGTGCACGCGCCACTCGAGGAACTGCTCGACCGCTGCCTGGAGTTCCCCGACAACCGTCTGCTCATCACCTTCTGTACCGGCGGAATTCGCTCGGCCGGGCTGCGAACCTGCTGGTGGAGAACGGCTTCGACGCGGTGAACATGAGCGGTGGCCTCCTCCACTGGCGCGGTGCGGGCGGGTCACTGACCGCCCGGTGAGAGGGTGGCACTCTCCCCGCGATCCCGTCCCTTGCGACACTGGTCCAGCTGGCACCCGGCCTGGGCGGATCGTCTAATTAATCGGTGTCTGTGGCGTGCTTCCGGTGCCGCGCGAGGAAACGAGCGCGGTGCCGCTCGAGGGTGGCCTCCGTATCGCGGAGGATTTGCCGATGCCGGCGGGCACTGGCGTACCGCACAGCGGCACCGCGCCGCCGCAACATCTGTGCGTGGGCAGCCGCGGACTGGTCGTCGAACAGAACCGCCGCGGCCTCGTCACACTCGATCAGCACCCACTCGTACGCAAGCCGGGCCGGGGCCGCGTCGTCGAAGAGCGCCGGCATCACCGTGTCGTCGAACAGTTGGAAGGGGACACGCGCGAGTCGGTACTGGAGGCGGCCGAGCGCTCGTGCCACGGCTGCGACTCCCATGGAATTCGATGCTAAGTGGTAGGACGTGCGTGCCGCATCAATTCGACTGCCTCACAGTTGGTCCATGTCCTTGTGAGAAGTCTCCCTCAAGCACCCGATCAATCGCCGTTTCCGAAAGAGCCGGTCGGGTATTCCGTCCGAAGGACGAGGAGGTCTGCGTTTGCTTGTGCTGGTCGTGTCCGCCGGTGTGCGGCCGGGGGTGCCGAAGGACCCCGACCGCCTTGCCGAAGAAACCGCCGATAACGGAGATATGTCAACTGAAACCTTGAAGTGATTGCGCGCCAGTGCTTTTGAATCACCACCAAAGTACCGACGACGTCGGACGCAGCGCCCGATCCCCGGCAAGTACGACCTGATACACAGTGGAGGCTGACCATGCAGATATTTCGGACAGCATTCTCAGGTTCGGGTCGTAGGGTCACGCAGATCATCCGGGTCGGCGATTTCCGGCTTCACTCGACACATCTGGTTCGACAGAGAGAATCCACTATCAGTTATCCACACCGCGCCGGAACGTCACCGAGAACAGATAATCTGCGCCACGCAGTTGCCGGCACGGCCTGGGTACTTTCGTTCGCCTACTTGTTGGCGGAGGTGTTCACCGCGGCGGCGTGGAGCACCCCTTACAGCTTCGCGCAGGACTCGATCAGCTCCCTGGGCGTGACGACCTGCGAAGTCGGATCCTGCTCGCCGATGCACGACGTCATGAATTCGGCGTTCGTCGCGCTCGGGGTGCTCACCCTCCTCGGTGCGTTGTTTCTTCATCGGCACATACGTAGTGGTCGGGAGAAGAAGTGGATACTCTCGCTTGCCGTGATCATCGCGGTCAGCACCGCTGCCACCGGACTGTTTCCGGCGGACGATGGAACGATCATCCACTGGTCGGCCGTGTTGCCGGGCTTCGTGGCGCGCCACGTGGTGCTCGTGCTCATCGCGTGGCATATGTGGCACGAGAAGCGGCTGGTTGCTCTGTGGTCCGGGCTGTGCGCACTCGTGGGCCTGGTCGGTGCCGGCCTCATGCTGGGTCAGGCGCTGCATTTCGGCCTGGGGGAGCGTCTCGCTCTCTACCCGTTGCCGATGTGGATGGCCGTGACCGGCATGGCGGTACTGATGGGGCTGGCACGCCGCACGGTGTTCCGCAATGTCGAGTTCTCGCTGCGCACTTTCCACCCGCGCACCGTCACCTCACGGCCGAGAAGGTCCGCGGTTACGGCACCTCGGTGCTCGATCGAATGGCAGCCACGAACCAGTGGCGTGGACTCGGCCGAGACACGCGCGTAGCCGGTCAGCATGTGTGGAAAATGCCTTTGTAGAGGTTTTTCGACATGACTTCTCGACACAGGTTTCGACGCCATTTGCCTACCAAACCCGTGGGTCAGAGTGGGTGTCGGAAACGATCGATTCTCGACAGAGTTGGATGGGGCAGATAGGGACTGCGTCCGGTGGTGCCGACTTAGGAAGTGGCACACTACGTCCCCGACGCCCACCGGAATCCGTACCCGTGGACCGTGAAATGGGTTCATTTACCGCGGTAGAGAAGCCCGCTCACGGCAGATCTGTCCGTGCTGCTCACCGCGACATCGTTGCTGGCCGTCACTCGAATTCGAGGCAGCGCCGGAAACGGGCCACAGACCGTCAGCGACGGGTAACCGGGCCGCACGCTGGGTGTGCTGGTGATCAGGATGAACCCAGGGGCGACCCCCGATCGGCGCGGAAGTTCGGAGGGCTCCTATCATCGGAGCTGCAGGTTGAGAGAGCAGCCCCGGTAATTCTGCGCCCCCGGCGGAACGAGTCCAGGATCGCCACACCCTGCGCCGGTTCCCCGGGATGTCCGTCCGGAGGCCCCCTTCCCATGGCATCGCTATCGTGCCCTGTTCCACCGACCGTGCACCCCGATGATCGCGATCCCCGGCGCACCGATCCCTCTGGTCCGCTCGTCGCCGAGTGGGGTGCCCGGGCAGCGTGCCGGGGCGTCGACGCGGCGGTCTTCTTCTCCCCCGACAAGGAACGCGGCCCCGACCGCGCCCGCCGGGAAGCCGAAGCCAAGCGGCTCTGCGCGAGCTGCCCGGCGCTCGCTCCCTGCCGCGACTACGCCCCGGCCGCTCCCGAACCGTATGGCACCTGGGGCGGGATGAGCGAGACCGAGCAACGCCGGTATGCCCGCCAGCGGCGGCGCGCCGAAAGCCTGCAGTAGGCCCGTCGCGGTCCACACCGGCGAACGCGAACCGCGCGTACGCGCACGCCGCCCCGCACCGCACCGCACCGCAATGGGCGTATCGACACCTGACATGGGCTAGTGACTGTGCCGGTCGAATCTCTCGGGTGTCTTTCCCTGCCGCCGGCCGTCACCCGCGAGCGTCCCGGGTGTGCCCGCCTACTGGTTCCTACGGGCTCAGGGGTTCGCCGGTGACGAGGAAGATGACCCGGCGCCCGACCACGACGGTGTGGTCACCGAAACGTTCGTAGAAACGCCCCAACAAGGTGGCATCGACCGCGGCCGGGATGCTGCCGGGCCAGGTCGGGTCCTCGATCAAGGTCAGGAGTTGCCGGTGCAGGTCGTCGAGCTCGTCGTCGCGTCTGCCGAGCTCGGTGGCCAGCTCGGGATCATGTGTGCGCAGGACCTGTTCGGCGAGGCCGGCCAGGGCGGTCGCCGCTCGCCCCATCCGGTTCAGGATTTCTTCGGTCTCCCCGG
>NZ_JAAOQS010000049.1:0-63686 GCF_011603105.1 Rhodococcus sp. A14
GGGTGGTGCCGGGTGCGGGTGCGGGGCCCGGTCCGGCACACCCCGTGACGACCGCCGCGGCCGCCACCGCCGCGGCCGCCATCACGGCCGGGCGGTGACGACGTCCGGTGCCCTGCACGCGTCGCTGTCCCATGAACATCCCCCTCGAGTGTGTGCCGGCCCGGTGAGTCGAGGACGACCTAGAAGCTGTGCTCTTCCGCCGGGAACGTTCCGGCGCGTACCTCGGTCGCGTATGCGGCGGCTGCGTTACGCAACTCGTCACCGACGTTACCGAAGCGCTTGACGAACTTCGCCGTCTTGCCGCTGGTGTAGCCGGCCATGTCCTGCCACACGAGGACCTGGGCGTCACACTCGACGCCCGCTCCGATGCCCACGGTGGGGATGGTGAGCTTGCGGGTGACCTGGCCTGCGATCTCGGCGGGCACCATCTCCATGACGACGGAGAACGCGCCGGCCTCCTGCACGGCGATCGCGTCGGCGACCAACTGCTCGGCGGCGTCGCCGCGGCCCTGTACGCGGAAACCGCCGAGCGAGTTCACGCTCTGCGGGGTGAACCCGACGTGGGCCATGACGGGGATGCCTGCCGCGGTGATCGCGGCGATCTGCGGCGCGACACGCTCGCCGCCCTCGAGCTTGACCGCGTGGGCCAGCCCTTCCTTCATGAACCGGGTCGCGGACGCGAGAGCCTGCTCCGGGGAGCTCTCGTAGCTGCCGAACGGGAGGTCCGCCACCACGAGAGCGTGCGGCGCACCGCGGACGACGCCGCGAACGAGGGGGAGGAGTTCGTCGATCGTGACCGGGACGGTGGTCTCGTATCCGTAGACGACGTTGGCAGCCGAGTCGCCGACGAGGAGAACGGGAATCCCGGCTTCCTCGAAGATGCGGGCGCTGGAGTAGTCGTAGGCGGTGAGCATCGCCCAGCGTTCACCCTCGGCCTTCATGGCCTGCAGGTGGTGGGTTCGGGTCTTGCGCTTGGGAACGTCGTGCGATGGTGCTGATCCGTAGAGCCGATCTTCGGACGTGCTCGCGGACGACTTGCTATCGGACATCGTTGTCCCTTTCTGGCCTCGAGGCCCTTGGCGGGTCCCCGGGTGCGGGTGATGACGCCTACAGTCTGCCACCGCCCCGCGGGGGAGCGAAGGGCTCGCGCGGGTGCGATAGGTCACACCCACCGTCTGTCCTCTGACCTGCGGGAAGGCCTGCCGGCGCAGAACCCCTGGCACGATCGTCCTATGTCGAAGAGTGCTCGGGTACCGGCCGCGTTCGCGGGGTGCATCGCCGTCGTCCTTGTCGTCGCAGGCTGTGCGGGAGGCGGACGGGACACCGGTGAGGCCGTCGCCGAACCGTCGGCGGCCGCGGCGGCTCCGGCCGGACCGATCCCCGCCGGGCTCGAGGAGTTCTACACGCAGCAGGTGCAGTGGGGGTCGTGCGAGGGCTACAGCACGGACGGGTCTCCGCTCGGCGACACTCTCGACTGCGCGAAGGTGACCGTGCCGAACGACTACGCGAACCCCGGGGGCGCCACCGCTCAGATCGCCGTCTCCCGGTCGAAGGCGACCGGCGACAAGGTCGGATCGCTGCTCGTGAACCCCGGTGGCCCGGGGGCGTCGGGTATCGGGCTGGCGTCCGTGGCCGACGGCACCGACATCGCGGAGCGGTTCGACGTCATCGGTTTCGATCCGCGCGGCGTCGGCGCGTCCACGCCGCAGGTGACCTGCCTGACACCGCCGGAGGTGGACGCGCGGCGCAAGGACGACGACGTCGACATGAGTCCCGCCGGAATCGCGCAGACGGAGGCCGAGAACCGTGAGTACGCGGACAAGTGTGCGGAGCGGACCGGCGTCGACGTCCTCGCACACGTCGGAACGTACGACGTGGTGCGCGACATGGACGTCATCCGGGCGGTGCTCGGTGACGAGAAGCTCAACTACCTCGGCTACTCGTACGGCACCCGGCTCGGCTCGACGTACGCGGAGACGTTCCCGGGCAACGTGCGCGCAATGGTCCTCGACGGTGCCCTCGATCCCGAGCAGGACCCGACGGAGGAAGTGATCCTGCAGGCGGCCGGATTCCAGTCCGCGTTCGACGCGTTCGCCGCGGAATGCATGCAGCAACCGGACTGCCCGCTCGGCACCGACCCGGCGCAGGCGAACGCGAGGTTCCGGGCGCTCGTCGACCCGCTGATCGCCAAGCCGGCCGCGACCACCGACCCGCGCGGACTCAGCTACACCGATGCGATCACCGGCGTCCAGCAGGCCCTGTACTCGCCGAATCTGTGGGGCCCGCTCCGTGGAGGCCTGGAGAGCCTGCAGACGGGGACGGGCGATTCGCTGCTGATGCTGGCCGATCTGTACGAGGGGCGCGCCGACGACGGCACGTACTCCAACCTCAACGACGCCTTCAATTCCATCCGCTGCATGGACGATCCGCCCGTCACCGACCGCGCGGCCGTCGGGGAGGCGGACGTGCGGTACCGCCAGGCGGCGCCGTTCCTCGACGACGGTCGCGGCACCGGCAGCGCGCCGCTGGACGTCTGCGCGTTCTGGCCCGCGCCGAACACGGGCTCGCCGCACACCGTGTCGGCGCCCGGGATCCCGCCTGTCGTCGTCGTGTCGACGACCGAGGACCCGGCGACGCCGTACCAGGCGGGCGTGGATCTGGCGAAGCAGATGAACGGCTCGCTCGTCACGTACCGGGGCACTCAGCACACCGTCGTTCTCGACGGCGAGGCGTGCGTCGACGACGCCGTCTCGGACTATCTCGTCGACCTCGCGGCGCCGCCCGCGGACCTGATGTGCTGACCCACGCCTGTGATGGGATCGTCCGAGGTGCCCGCACGCTGGCACGATGCGGAATCCGGCATAGTCGAATCAACGAAGTAACACAGATTTAACGAACTTTGCTTACTCTCGCGGACATGGATCGCCAAAAGGAATTCGTGCTTCGCACCCTCGAAGAGCGCGACATTCGGTTCGTCCGATTGTGGTTCACGGACGTTCTCGGATACCTGAAATCGGTGGCGATCGCCCCCGCGGAACTGGAAGGTGCCTTCGAGGAGGGCATCGGCTTCGACGGATCCGCGATCGAGGGCTTCTCCCGGGTGTCCGAGGCGGACACGGTCGCGAAGCCGGACGCCTCCACGTTCCAGGTGCTGCCGTGGAGTTCGAGCAAGGGGCATCAGCACTCCGCCCGCATGTTCTGCGACATCGCCATGCCCGACGGTTCCCCCTCCTGGGCGGATTCGCGGCACGTGCTGCGCCGTCAGCTGAACAAGGCGAGCGATCTGGGCTTCAGCTGCTACGTGCACCCCGAGATCGAGTTCTTCCTGCTGGAGAACGGGCCGATCGACGGCACGCCGCCGAAGCCCGCCGACTCCGGCGGCTACTTCGACCAGGCCGTCCACGACTCCGCTCCCAACTTCCGCAGGCACGCGATCGACGCACTCGAGTCGATGGGCATCTCCGTCGAGTTCAGCCACCACGAAGCGGCTCCCGGCCAGCAGGAGATCGACCTGCGGTACGCGGACGCCCTGTCGATGGCCGACAACGTGATGACGTTCCGCTACGTCGTCAAGGAGGTCGCGATCGCCGAGGGCGTGCGCGCCACGTTCATGCCGAAGCCGTTCAGCGATCAGGCCGGCTCGGCGATGCACACCCACATGAGCCTGTTCGAGGGCGACACCAACGCCTTCCACAACCCGGACGATCCGATGCAGCTGTCGGAGACCGGTAAGGCGTTCATCGCCGGCATCCTCGAGCACGCCAACGAGATCAGCGCCGTCACCAACCAGTGGGTGAACTCCTACAAGCGTCTGATCCACGGTGGCGAGGCCCCGACGGCGGCGTCCTGGGGCCCGTCCAACCGGTCGGCGCTGGTCCGCGTCCCGATGTACACGCCGAACAAGGCGTCCTCGCGTCGCGTCGAGATCCGCAGCCCAGATTCGGCCTGCAACCCGTACCTGACGTTCGCGGTGCTCCTCGCCGCCGGTCTGCGCGGAATCGAGAAGGGCTACGAACTTCCCCCGGAGGCCGAGGACGACGTGTGGGCGTTGACGTCGGCCGAGCGCCGCGCCATGGGCTACCGGGAACTGCCCGGCAACCTCGACGGCGCGCTGCGCGAGATGGAGAAGTCGGAGTTGGTGGCCGAAGCACTCGGCGAGCACGTGTTCGACTTCTTCCTGCGCAACAAGCGTCGCGAGTGGGAGGAGTACCGGAGCCACGTGACGCCGTTCGAACTCAAGACGTATCTGGGGTTGTGAGCAAGAGCATGGTGAAGCCTCCGGCAGCGCGTTCTGCCGTTCCCGGTCCGGGTCGTCTGGGTCTCGTCGAGCCGACCGCTCCGTCCGAACTCCGCGATCTGGGCTGGGTCGGTGAAGACAGCATCGAACTGCTCTGGTCGTTGTCGCGGGCCGCGAACGCCGACCTCGCCCTCCGCACCCTGGTGCGCCTGAAGGACGGGCTCGGCGAGGGCTGGGCCGAACTCGATGCGGCGCTCCGCACCGACAAGGGCCTGCGTGGCCGGTTGTTCGGGCTGTTCGGCGCGTCCAGCGCGTTCGGCGACCACCTGGTCGCGGATCCCGCGTCCTGGAAGATCCTCGCCGGCGACGTCCGCCTCCCGTCGAAGGACGAGGCGACCGCCACGATGATGGCCGCGGTCGGGGCCGAACCCGAGGACGGCGCCCACCCGGACGCAAAACTGTACCGGGCGAAGGTGACCGGACCCGATGCCATCGCGGCGCTGCGCAAGGCGTACCGCGACGAGCTGATGCTGCTCGCCGCCGTCGACCTCGCAGCGACTGTCGAGAACGAACCGGTACTTCCGTACCAGACTGTCGGGCATCAGCTGTCCGATCTGGCGGACGCCGCGCTGAACGCCGCCCTCGCGGTGGCCGTCGCAGCCGTGTGTCCCGACGCGCCGTGCCCCGTGCGGCTGGCCGTCATCGCCATGGGCAAGTGTGGTGCCCGCGAACTCAATTACGTCAGCGACGTGGACGTGGTCTTCGTCGCCGAACCCGCCGACGCGATCGCCAGCCGGATCGCGGGCGAGATGATGCGCGTCGGGTCCTCGGCCTTCTTCGACGTGGACGCCGCGCTGCGGCCGGAGGGCAAGCGCGGCGAACTCGTCCGCACCCTCGATTCGCATGTCGCGTACTACAAGCGCTGGGCCAAGACCTGGGAATTCCAGGCGCTGCTCAAGGCCCGCCCGATGATCGGCGACGTCGCGCTCGGACAGCAGTACGTCGACGCCCTCAGCCCGATGGTGTGGACCGCGTCGGAGCGCGAGGACTTCGTTCCCGAGGTGCAGGCGATGCGCCGCCGGGTGGAGGAGATGGTTCCGCCGGAACTCCGCGAACGCGAACTGAAACTGGGCCGCGGCAGTCTGCGCGATGTCGAGTTCGCCGTCCAGCTCCTGCAACTCGTGCACGGGCGCGCGGACGAGGCGCTGCACGTCCAGAGCACCATCGACGCGCTGACCGCCCTCGCCGCCCGCGGCTACGTGGGCCGCGACGACGCTGCGAATCTCGCTGCGTCCTACGAGTTCCTGCGGTTGCTCGAGCACCGGCTGCAGTTGCAGAAGCTGCGACGCACGCACACCCTCCCGCCCGCCGACGACGAGGAAGCGCTGCGCTGGCTGGCTCGCGCGGCGCACATGCGGCCCGACGGCAGCAAGGACGCACTCGGCGTTCTCAATGCGGAGATCAAGCGCAACTCGCACCGCGTGCGACGGCTGCACGCCAAGCTGTTCTACCGGCCGCTGCTCGAATCGGTGGCGCGCATCGACAAGGAGGCTCTGCGGCTGAGCCCGGACGCGGCCATCCGCCAGCTGGCGGCGCTGGGCTACACCGCCCCGGAGAACGCGCTCGGGCACCTCACCGCACTCACCAGCGGCGCGTCCCGCAAGGGCCGTATCCAGGCGCTGCTGCTGCCGACGCTGCTCGAATCGCTCGCCGACACACCGGATCCCGATGCGGGTCTGCTCGCGTACCGGCGGCTGTCGGACGCGATGACCGATCAGACCTGGTTCCTCCGGCTGCTGCGTGACGAGGCCTCGGTCGCCGAGCGGCTGATGACGGTACTCGGATCCTCGGCCTACGTTCCCGACCTGCTGATCAAGGCGCCGGACGTGGTGCGCCTGTTCGCGGATTCGCCGGCCGGACCGCGGCTGCTGGAGTCGAAGCCGGAGGACGTCGCGCGCGGCATCCTGACGGCGTCGGCACGCCACGACGACCCGGCCCGCGCGATCGCGGCGGCGCGCTCCCTGCGCCGTTACGAGCTGGCCCGTATCGCCTCCGCGGACATCCTCGGCATGCTCGACGTGCCGGGCGTCTGCAAGGCGCTGTCGTCCGTGTGGGCGGCCGTGCTCAATGCCGCCCTGGCGGCCGTGACCAAGGCGAGCGAGAAGGAACTCGGCACGCCCGCTCCCGCGACCTTCACGGTGATCGGCATGGGCCGGCTCGGTGGCGGTGAGCTCGGCTACGGTTCCGACGCGGACGTGCTGTTCGTGTGCGAGCCGCGCGAGGGGATCGACGAGACGGTCGCCGTCAAGTGGGCCAACAGCATCGGCGACAAGGTGCGGGCTCTGCTCGGCGCGCCCAGCACCGATCCGCCGCTGGAGGTCGACACGGGCCTGCGCCCGGAGGGACGCAGCGGCCCGATGGTGCGCACGCTGGCGTCCTACGAGGCCTATTACGCGCAGTGGGCGCAGGCCTGGGAGATCCAGGCACTGCTGCGCGCGCATCACGTCGCGGGCGACGCCGATCTGGGACTGCGCTTCCTGCACATGATCGACAAGACCCGCTACCCGGAGGGCGGGGTGTCGGAGCAGGCGGTCCGTGAGATCCGGCGCATCAAGGCGCGCGTCGACTCCGAGCGACTGCCGCGCGGTGCCGACCCCGCGACGCACACCAAGCTCGGGCGCGGCGGTCTCGCCGACATCGAATGGACCGTGCAGCTGATCCAGCTCCGGCACGCCCACGAGATCGAGTCGCTGCACAACACGTCGACTCTCGAGACACTCGACGCGATCGGCGCCGCCGAGTTGCTCAGCGAGTCCGACGTCGATCTGCTGCGTGACGCGTGGATCACGGCGACGAAGGCGCGCAACTGCCTCGTGCTCGTTCGCGGCAAGGCCACCGATCAGCTGCCCGGCTCGGGCCGGGTGCTGTCCGCGGTCGCGCAGATCGCCGGCTGGGGTGGCGGCGACGCGGGCGAGTTCCTCGACAACTACCTGCGGGTGACCCGGCGGGCCAAGGCTGTGGTGGAGAGAGTCTTCGGGGAGTGATCGCCACCTGGGGGGTGCGGGCGCTGACGGCGCTCGGGTGGCTCGCGGTGCTCGTCGGCGTGTTCGGCGTCGTGCTGAGATTCCTCGACGTCCAGAACCAGCGTCTGCTCGTGCTGGCGTCCGCGGCGCCGTACCTGATGGCGGCCGCCGCGGCCGGGGTGCTGTTGCTGGGAATCACCCGGCACTGGATCGGTTTCGGGGTCGCGCTGGCCGTGGCCGCGGTGGCCACCCTGTCGCAGGGCCCGCTGTACGTGGCCAACAGTTCGGTGACGGCGTCCGGGCCGGAACTGACGGTGATGCAGGCCAACATCTGGCTCGGCAACGCGGACGCCGACTCCCTCGTCCGGCAGATCCGGGACCACGACGTCGACGTGCTCACCACCAACGAACTGACACCGGAGGCCGTCGACCGGTTGGTGGCCGCGGGAATCGAATCGACGCTGCCGTTCTCGTTCCTCATGCCCGGCAGTGGCGGCGAGGGAACCGGTATCTGGAGCCGGTACCCGCTGACCGACAAGGTCCACCACTCGGAATTCGTCCTGTCCGCGCTGTCGGCGCGGGTGGAACTCCCGGACGGTGCGAGCACGGCACTGTACGCATTCCACCCGGTCCCGCCGTGGCCGTCGGATCCGTCGCTGTGGTCGCGCGAAATGGACCGCATCCAGACCATTCTCGACGCCGTCCCCGCCGACTCGGGACCGGTGATCGTCAGCGGCGACTTCAACTCCACCCGCGACCACGTGAAGTACCGCAACCTCGTGACCGGACGCTACCGCGATGCCGCGGACCAGGTGGGTGCCGGAATCCAGAACACGTATCCCGCAGACCGGCAGCCGTTCCCGCCGATGATCGCGATCGATCACATCGTCACGAGCGGAGCGCAGGCGGAGTCCGTGGAATCGGTTGTCCTGACGGGTTCGGATCATCGAGGCCTGATCGCGAAGATCGCCCTCGGCAGCTGAGCGTCACGGGAGCGTGACGAATCCCTTCTCCACCAGCCAGTCCCGGGCCACGTCCGCTGGTTCCTCGCCCTCGACGTCGACCCGCCGGTTCAGTTCGGTGATCTCCTCGTTGGTGAGCGCCGCGGAGATCGGGGCCATCACCTCCGCCACCTGCGGATGTGCCTCGGCGAAATCCTTGCGCATGGTGATCGCCGGGTTGTACTTCGGGAAGAACTGGCGATCGTCCTCCAGCAGCACCAGATCGAGCGCGATGATGCGGCCGTCCGTCGTGAACACCTCGCCGAACTTGCACTGCGTCCCGTCCGCGGTGGCCTGATAGATGATGCCGGTCTGCAGGATCTGGCGGTTCGCGCGGGCGGGGTCGAAGCCGTACTTGGCGGCCATACCCGGGAACCCGTCCTGCCGGACGTTGAATTCGGTTTCGACGCAGGTCGTCGCGGCGGCGGGGTCGCGGTTGACCAGATCCGCGTACTCCGACAGGGTGGTGATCCCGGTTTCCTCGGCGGTCTGCCTGCTCATCGCGAGTGCGTACGTGTTGTTCATAGGGGCCGGATCCACCCACACCATGCCGTTGCTTTCGAGGTCCTCGTCGCGGACCGCCTCGAACTGCGCGGTCGGGTCGGGAATCGGAATCTCGTTGCCGAGGTAGTTGATCCACCCGGTCCCGGTGTACTCGTAGGTGACGTCGATCTGCCCGTCCAGCTGCGCGTCCCGGGTGCTGTTGGACCCCTGGATGTTGGTGAGGTCGCGCACCTCGGCGCCGGCGGCACTGAGCGCGAACTCGATGATGTACCCGAGGGTGACCTGCTCGGTGAAGTCTTTGGAGCCGACGGTGATCTTGACGTCCTCGAGTTCGGGGACGGGCTGGATGCTGCCCGGTTCCACCGACAGCGGCAGGGCGCCACCGGATTCGAGGCCGCAGGACGCGGCGAGGACACCGCACAGTGTCACCGCCGTCGCGGCGATCGCCTTCCGGAGGTGGTCCATCAGCGCAGCCCCTTCGGGCCGAGGAACTCCTCGGCCAGGGCGCCGCACCAGTCGACCAGCAGCGCGAGCGCGACCGCCAGCACGGCTCCCACCACCAGAGTCACGTTGTCGCGCAACTTGTATCCGGTGTCGATGAGGATTCCCAGACCGCCGGCGCTGACGAGGAAACTGAGTGTCGCGGTGCCCACGGCGAGCACGAGCGACGTGCGCAGTCCCGCGAGGATGTACGGCACGGCGAGCGGGAACTCGACCTTCCGCAGGACGAGACCGGCGGTCATGCCCTGTCCGCGCCCGGCGTCGATGACGGCGGGATCGACCTCCTGCAGACCCAGGATCGTGTTCCGGAGAACGGGCAGGAGAGAGTAGAACGCGATGGGGAGCACCCCGATCCAGAATCCGGTGGTCCCCGTCGCGAGGAAGAGCAGCACCAGCAGTCCGATGGCCGGCGCGGCCTGTCCGATGTTGGCGATTCCGAGGAAGATCGGTGCCAGCTTGGTGAACCCGGGCCGCGTCAACAGGATCCCCAGCGGAACCGCGATGACGACGACGATCGCGACCACCGCGACTGTGATCAGCACGTGCTGCCACGTCAGGGTCGCGATGTTGGCGGCGTTGAGACTGCCCTTCTGCGTGGCGGTGAGTTCGCGGTTGAAGGCCCAGGCGAGCACACCCGCCACCAGGATCACGACGATGATCGGCTGGACCAGCAAGCGGGCCCGCTCCGACCGCCGGGCGGCCGGAGCGGTGGGCGTCGTGGCGACGGCAGCCGTCATGACGGTGTCCCGCCCTCGCTCGCCCCGTTCTGCTTCGGCTCGCTGTCCTCGTCGTCGTGCGCGTGTTCCTCACGCAGCGCGGACAGGTGCGTCACCAGTGTGTCGATGGTGATCAGGCCGCGGTACTCGCCCCGCCGGCCGGTGACGATCGTCGACGCACTGCTCTCCGCCAGGAGCGCTTCGAGGGCGTCCTGCAGCGTCGACTGGGTGGACACCACCTCTTCGATCGGGTCGCCGATGCCGCGCAGCGAGGTGGCGTTGGCCAGATGCCGCAACGACACCCAGTGGGTCGGTCGGTCCCGCGCGTCCAGGAGGACGCCCCACTTGATCTTGCGGGGTGCGATCGCCGCCCGCAGATCGTCCACCGAGCCGTCCTCGTACGCGGTGGGGCAGTCGAGGAGTTCGACCTCCGCCACCCGGGTGAGCGTCAGCTGCTTCAGCGACGCGTCCGCGCCGATGAACCCGGCCACCATGTCGTTGGCGGGATGGGCGAGGATCGCATCCGGAGTGTCGTACTGCATGATGTGCGACTGGTTGCCCAGGACCGCGATCCGATCACCCAGCTTGACCGCCTCGTTGAAATCGTGCGTCACGAAGACGATCGTCTTGCCGAGATCGGACTGCAGTCGCATCAACTCGTCCTGCAGCAGTCCGCGCGTGATCGGGTCGACCGCGCCGAACGGCTCGTCCATGAGCAGTACCGGGGGATCGGCGGCCAGTGCCCGTGCCACCCCGACCCGCTGCTGCTGACCGCCCGACAACTGCCGGGGGTAGCGCTCGCGGTAGAGGTCGGGTTCGAGTCCGACGAGGTCGAGCATCTCGTCGGTACGGTCGGCGATCTTCTTCTTGTCCCAGCCGATCAGACCGGGGACCGTGCCGACGTTCTTGGCGATCGTGAGATGCGGGAACAGTCCGGCCTGCTGGATCGAGTAGCCGATGCCGCGCCGCAACTTGTCCGGGTCGATGGACAGGGCGTCCTTCCCGCCGATCGTGATCTTCCCCGACGTCGGTTCGATGAGCCGGTTGATCATGCGCATGGTGGTGGTCTTGCCGCAGCCGGACGGGCCGACGAGAACCACGATCTCGCCGGCGGGGATGCGCATCGACACGTTGTCGACGGCCGCCTTCTCCTGGCCCGGGTAGCTCTTGACGACGTCTTCGAGGACGATGTCCACTCCGGAGACGGTGCTTCCGTTGGTCGGCGGTGTATCGAGGTCAGTCACGGATCCCCCTGGAGGTGGTGAGTCGGCCGATGACGGCGAGGACTCCGTCGAGTACGAGGGCGAGGATCACGATGAGAACGGTCCCCGTGAGGGCCTGCGGTATCGCGGTAGGGCTGCCGACACGGGACAGTCCCGAGAAGATGAGGTTGCCGAGCCCGGGACCCTTGGCGTAGGCGGCGATCGCGAGGATGCCCATCAGCATCTGCGTGCTCACCCGCATGCCCGTCAGGATCGACGGCCAGGCGAGCGGGAGTTCGATCCTGCTCAGCACCGTCGTGCGGCTCATTCCCACGCCCCGGGCGGCGTCGGTGACCGCGGGGTCGACGGAGGCGAGTCCGAGGATGGTGTTCCGGATGATCGGCAGCAGCGCGTACAGCACGAGAGCGGTGACGGTGGGGGCGACACCGAGGCCGAGGATCGGGATCAGCAGGCCGAGCAGAGCGAACGACGGGATGGTGAGGATCGTGCTCGCGAGTGCGGTGGCGATCGAGGAGCCCGCCGGACTGCGGTACACGAGGATGCCGATCGCCACCGCGACGATCGTGGCGATCACCACCGACTGCACGACTGCGCTGACGTGCAGGAACGAGTCGGTGACCAGTTGCTGCTTGCGGGCGGAGACGAAGTCCCACAGTTGCTGCATGTCCAACCGTGAACACCTTTCTCCCGATGTGAAACAGACCTCGGTCCTTCACAGTGCTACGTACCCGAACATCGCGCAGGTGAATCGGAAAGTCTGTTATGTGGTCGGGATCATGAACAGCAGGGTGCACACGGCGATCGAAATCCCGAACAGCGCGATCATCACGGCGTAACCGAGGTTCCGCCGGCGGGGGGAGATCGCCGGGTCCATCCACCATCCGAACACCTTGAACGCAGCCGGAACCGCCCACCAGCCGAGGATCTGGGTGGTGACCAGGTTCGCGAGAAACAGGGCGACGGCGATCGGAACCCCGTGCGCCTCGATGAACGGTGCGCTGACGAAATGGCCCCAGATCACCACCAGCGGATACAGCACCAGCAGCGCCAGGAGATTGCTCCGGGCAACGGGCACCGGGGGCGGCTCGTCACCGCCCGCGCCGCGGAACCAGAAGTCGAAACCGTAGCTCGCTTTGCGGATTCGGAGATTCTTGTTGAACTTCTCGCCCTCCTTCAGGAGGGCTGCCCGCTCGGGTGAATCCATCCACGACGCCAGGTTGTCCTCGGTGTCGAAGCTCAGCACGATCGTCCAGTCCTCGGTGATCCCCTGCACCGGCCTCTCGACCTTGTGCCCCCGGAAACCCCGGAACCCCGCCTCGGCGGCGGAGATCTTCCGCTGCCAGTCCATGAACGCCGACTCGTCCTCGGGGGCGACGTGACAGGAGATGACCACCGACGTCGCCGACTGCTCCCGGGTCTGCTCGCCGGTGAGCAGGTGGACGTCCTCGTTGCCGATGAAGGCGTGCTTGATCTCCGCCACGAGCTCCGTCCGGCGGTCGCTGTCGAGCCATGCGCGGGCGTCCTCGACAGTGGCGAACCGCAGCACGTCCACCCAGTCGTCCTGCACGGGCGGCGACGGCGGCACGATGTCCTGATCGATGAAACCCGGAACGGCCGCGAGGGCCTCCGCCGCACGCTTCTGCCACCGTGCGTAGTCGGCGTAACTCGCGTCGTCGATCCGGCGTTGGAAGATCACCGACACCGGGGACGCGGCAGGGCTGCGCGGGTGTGAATGCGGCACGTGAGGTCACCTCCGTTCTGGTCGTGGTGCAGGCGCGGCGGAGGGGGAACCCTGGGACCGCCGGGTGGACGTGGTGAGGAGCAGCAGGATCCCGGCTCCCGCGCCCAGGGTCAGGTACAGCCAGCCCAGCGGTGCCTGGCTGTTCTCCGGTAGTACTCCGGCGACGGCCATCGCCGCACTGACGACGAGATAGCAGGCCGCCGTGACGACCCCGCCGATCAGTCCGAGATTGCGGGTGAACAGTCCGAGAGCGAGCCCGTACATCTGCGGGCAGAGCACCCCGCATCCGGCGAGCGCGAGGCAGGCGCCGATCGTGATGGCCGGTGCGGTGACGACGGACAGCCCGGCCGTAACGGTGAGTACGAGCGCGCCCGCCACGAACACCCACCACGCGCCGAACGCGAGCCTGCGTGTGCCGACCCGGACAGCCAGCGCGCTGCAGGCGAGTTCGCCGACGAGGTTGGCGCCGCCCACGACGAGCGCCACCGCACCGTAGGCGGCCGGGGAGAATCCGAGAATCTGCTGGTAGAGGAAGGGTGCGACGACACCGAACACCATCTGTGCAGATGCCATCAGTCCGAACACGAGCACGAACCCCACGAAGATGCGGTGGCGCAGAGCCGCACCCAGCACCCGCGCCGCGGCGCCGACGTCGACCGCTGCCCGCAGTTCCGGTGGAAGCGTCTCCGGCAATCCCGCGACGACGAGGGGAACGGCCAGGGCCGCCAGAAGCGCGATCAGCCCGAACACCAGACGCCACGACATGAACTGCACCAGTACCCCACCCACGGCGGGTGCGAGAACGGGTGCCAGCCCCCACGCGGCCCCGAGGAGACCGGACACGGACGTGAGCCGGGCGCCGCGGTAGCAGTCGGCGGCGATCGCGTAGGCGAGGACGAGGCACGCGCACCCACCGATACCCTGCACGAATCTCAGACCGAGCAGGAGCGTGATGTTCTGCACGAGTGCGCATCCCACGCTGGTGACGACGAGGATCGCCAGGCAGGTCAGCAGAGTTCGCTTGCGGCCCACCGCATCCGCGATCAGTCCGACCGGAATGAACGCCAGGCTCATGCCCAGCATGTAGGCCGTCACCGTGTTCTGCACCACGGCCGCGGACGCGTCCAGGTCGAGCACCATCTGCGGCAATGCCGGGGTGTAGATGTCGAGCGGGATCTGGCTGAGCGGAATCACCAGCAGCAGAATGACCACGACACGGCGCGGAACCGGCACGCCGGACGGCGTCGTGGGCACTGACATCCCGCACCACCTGCTTCTCGACCCGAGGGGGCTGGAGAACGGAGCAAGTATCCCGCAAGGCGTCGACCGCACGCTCCGCAACGGTCCGTGTGGTCGGTTCCCTGGATCATACGACGCGGCCCGCGGCACTCGGGCGGGTTCCGGACCGCGCGGCCGGGGAGTGACGTACGAAACGACGGGGCCCGCGTCCGTCGTAGGCTGAATCTCCCAGGAACGGACAGGAGGCTCAGGTGGCCGAGACGACGCTGACCGAGACGACGGTCGCCGAGGTGATGGCCGAGCTGGCCGAGCTCGAGGACCCGAGGGCACGCGAGGTGAACGAGAAGCACGGTGACGATCACGGTGTGAACCTCGGCAAGCTGCGCGCGCTCGCGAAGAGGCTGAAGACGCAGCAGGAACTGGCGTGCCGGCTCTGGGAGACGGGTGACACCGCGGCGCGACTGCTGGCGATCCTGATCTGCCGCCCGAGGGTGTTCGAGCGTGACGAGTTGGACGTCATGGTGCGCGAGGCGCGCGCACCCAAGGTGCACGACTGGCTCGTGAACTACGTGGTGAAGAAGAACCCGCACTCCGAGGAGCTGCGCCTGGCGTGGTCCGCCGATCCGGATCCGGTGGTCGCGAGTGCCGGCTGGGCGCTGACCACCGAACGCATGGCGAAGAAGCCCGAGGACCTCGACCTCGCGGGACTACTCGACGTCATCGAGGCGGAGATGAAAGACGCCCCGGATCGCCTGCAGTGGGCGATGAACCACTGCCTGGCTCAGATCGGGATCGAGCACGCGGAGCACCGCGCCCGCGCACTCGACATCGGTGAGCGCTTGGAGGTGCTGAAGGACTACCCGACGTCCCCGGGCTGCACGTCTCCGTACGCGCCCGTCTGGATCACCGAGATGGTGCGCCGACAGGGCGACAAGTAGAAGGTTCGCCCCGCGCCCGACCGCGCCCGGCCATCTGTGGCCGGACGCAGAAGAGCCCACCCGCGCCGCGATCGGTGTAGTGATCGCGGCGCGGGTGGGCTCGACCGAAGCTACTGCGTACCGGGGCGCTCTACCGAACGCCCCGACGCAGGTCAGCGGCTGCTGACGACTTACACGTCGTAGTACAGCTGGAACTCGTACGGGTGCGGACGCAGGTTGACCGGAGCGATTTCCTGCTCACGCTTGAGCGAGATCCACGTCTCGATCAGGTCGGACGTGAACACGCCACCCTCGGTGAGGTAGTCGTGATCTGCCTCGAGGCGATCGATGACGGCCGACAGGCTGGTGGGAGCCTGCGGGATGTTGCGGGCCTCCTCCGGCGGGAGCTCGTAGAGGTCCTTGTCGACGGGAGCCTGCGGCTCGATCTTGTTCTTGATGCCGTCCAGGCCGGCCATCATCTGCGCTGCGAAGTTCAGGTAGGGGTTACCCGAGGAGTCGGGGGCGCGGAACTCGAGGCGCTTGGCCTTCGGGTTGTTGCCGGTGATCGGGATACGCACGGCCGCGGAGCGGTTGCGCTGGCTGTACACGAGGTTGATGGGGGCTTCGTAGCCCGGCACCAGACGGTGGTACGAGTTGATCGTCGGGTTGGTGAACGCCAGCAGCGACGGTGCGTGGTGCAGGATGCCGCCGATGTAGTGACGCGCCATGTCGGACAGACCCGCGTAGCCGGCCTCGTCGTGGAACAGCGGCTTGCCGTCCTTCCACAGCGACTGGTGGACGTGCATGCCCGAGCCGTTGTCGCCGAACAGCGGCTTCGGCATGAAGGTGGCCGACTTGCCGTGCTGCCAGGCGGTGTTCTTCACGATGTACTTGAACAGCTGCAGGTCGTCTGCGGCCGCGAGCAGCGTGTTGAACTTGTAGTTGATCTCCTGCTGGCCGCCGGTGCCCACCTCGTGGTGGCCGCGCTCGAGCTCGAAGCCCGCGTTCTGCAGGTTGGTGGAGATCTCGTCGCGCAGGTCGACGTAGTGGTCGTACGGAGCGACGGGGAAGTATCCACCCTTGGGGCGGACCTTGTAGCCCAGGTTGGGGCTGCCGTCGGCGTTCACGTCGTTGCCGGTGTTCCAGGAACCCGAGATGGAGTCGAGCTCGTAGAACGCGCCGTTGATGCCGGAGTCGTAGCGGACCGAGTCGAAGATGTAGAACTCGGCCTCGGCGCCGAAGAAGGCGGTGTCGGCGATGCCGGTCGACTTCAGGTATTCCTCGGCCTTGCGCGCGACGTTACGCGGGTCGCGGCTGTAGGACTCACGCGTGAACGGGTCGTGCACGAAGAAGTTGATGTTCAGCGTCTTGGCGGCGCGGAACGGGTCGAGCTGGGCGGTGGCGACGTCGGGAAGGAGCATCATGTCCGACTCGTGGATCGACTGGAAGCCGCGGACGGACGAACCGTCGAACGCGAGGCCGTCCTCGAAGACGTCCTGGTTGAACGCGGACGCCGGGATCGAGAAGTGCTGCTGCACGCCCGGCAGGTCGCTGAACCGGATGTCGACATATTCGACGTTCTCGTCCTTGATGAACTTGATGACCTCTTCGGCCGTGGTGAACGCCACGCTTGTGCTCCTTAAGTCGCTTCAGCCAAGTGGATATTGGCGAATTCGTCGAGCCAGACGGTAAGGACTTGGTGTTGCCCGCTGGTCAACCTTTTGTTTCGCCCGTGTTACGCGTCGAATCTTCCTGGGCTTTTGCACCGGCTGTGACTGCGCACACAGCCCAAAGCTCCGGTGTGAGGTCCTCGGAGAGTCGACGCCTATCCTGGACAGCATGGCACGTATCACCGGTTCCTGGCTTTCCGGACCTTCGGCTGCCCTGCCGAACGGCGCGGACGAGACGAAGCAGTCCTTCCGGGGCGAGCGCCTCGGCCTGCAGGCGGAAGGTCCCGGTTCACTCGCGAGCACGGGCCGCCGTCTCGCCGCTCTGATGATCGACTGGGTGTCGTCGGCGGGCGTCGCGGCACTGATCATCGGCGACAACTTCTTCGAGGGTCCGTTCTCGACCTTCACTCTGCTCGTCTGGTTCGTCGTCGGTATCGCCACGGTGTCGCTGTTCTCCTTCACACCGGGGCAGCTGTTCCTCGGCATGCAGGTGGCGCGGGTGGACGGGCCCGCCCGGGTCGGCTTCGTCCGGGCCCTGGTGCGTCAGGCGCTGCTCGTGTTCGTCGTGCCCGGGACCATCACGGACATCGACGGTCGCGGCATGCAGGACCGGGCCACCGGCACCGCGCTGGTTCGCACCCGCTGACCCCGCAGAACGTCTTCCGCCCGATGTCGGATCGACATCGGGCGGAGTAGTGGGGCGACAGGCTTCTAGCGACGACGGATGGTGCGCTGCACGCCGCGCATCTTCGCGCCGCCGGGCATCGGACCCTTGGGCAGTGCGGCACCGCCACCGCGGCTGCTGAGCGCGGCGAGCCGCGACTCGATGGCGTCCATCCGCTTGGTGTCGATGTTCTTCGGGAGCTTGTTCAGATGCTTCTGCAGCTGCGACAGCGGGACCTGGCCCTCGTCGTTGCCGATGACGATGTCGTAGATCGGGGTGTCGCCGACGAGGCGCGCCGTCTTCTTCTTCTCCTGGGCCAGGAGCGACTTCACGCGTTGCGGCGATCCCTCGGCGACGAGGATGACGCCGGGACGTCCGATCACGCGGTGAACGGCGTCGAGCTGCGTGGTGCCCGCGACCGCGCTGGTCACGCGCCAGGAGCCCTGCATGTTGTCGAGCGCCCACGCGGCCGCGCCCGCCTGGCCCTCCGCCTTGCCGTACACCGTCTTCTGGACGCGCCGGCCGAAGATGATGAAGGCCCCGAGCACGCCGAGGAGGAGACCGATCGGGAGGAGGAACCACTGGAGGCCCCAGATCAGACCGACGAGGAAGAACACCACCGCGAGTCCGATGAGCGTGCCGAGCATGAGCGGCAACAGCAGCTTGTCTTCCTTGCGCTGCATCTGGAACGCCTGCCAGAGCTGAGTTCTGCGTTCCTTCGACGCCTGCCTGCGGGCTGCCTTGGCGGCTGCCTTTGCTTCTTTACTGGGTTTGCCCGCTTTACCGGATTTACTGCCGTTCGCCATGCTCTTCAGGATACGTCCCTGGCCGTGCGCGGTGATGACCCGTCCGGTGTCGACCACCGCGCACGCGTGGAGGTCAGCGGGCGAGCCGCGCCATGAGGGAACTTGCCTCCTGCGACGCATCGCCGCTTTCGGTGAGATGTGCCTGTCCTGCAGGCAATTCGCGGCCGTGGTGGGCCATCGCCTGTGCGTAGAGGCGGCCGGCGCGGTAGGAGGAGCGGACGAGGGGTCCGGCCATGACGCCGGCGAAGCCGATTTCCTCGGCGGTGGTGGAGTGCTCGACGAATTCCTCGGGCTTGACCCACCGTTCGACCGGGTGGTGGCGGGGGGAGGGACGCAGGTACTGGGTGATGGTGATGATGTCGCAGCCGGCGTCGTGCAGGTCGTGCAGCGCCTGGGTGACCTCGTCGGGGGTTTCGCCCATGCCGAGGATGAGGTTGGACTTGGTGACGAGGTTGTCTTCGCGGGCGGCGGTGATCACGTCGAGGCTGCGCTGGTAGCGGAAGGCGGGCCGGATCCGCTTGAAGATGCGGGGGACGGTTTCGACGTTGTGGGCGAGCACCTCGGGGCGGGTGGAGAACACCTCGGCGAGCTGGTCGGGCTTGGCGTTGAAGTCGGGGATGAGCAGTTCGACGCCGGTGCCGGGGTTGAGCTGGTGGATCAGGCGGACGGTTTCGGCGTAGAGCCAGGCGCCGCCGTCGGGGAGGTCGTCGCGGGCGACGCCGGTGATGGTGGAGTAGCGCAGTCCCATCGCCTGGACGGATTCGGCGACGCGGCGGGGTTCGTCGCGGTCGAGGTCGTCGGGTTTGCCGGTGTCGATCTGGCAGAAATCGCAGCGGCGGGTGCATTGTTCACCGCCGATGAGGAAGGTCGCCTCGCGGTCTTCCCAGCATTCGTAGATGTTGGGGCAGCCGGCTTCTTCGCAGACGGTGTGCAAACCCTCGCGCTTGACGAGGCTTTTGAGCTCGGAGTATTCCGGGCCCATCTTCGCTCTCGTCTTGATCCAGTTCGGTTTGCGTTCGATCGGAGTCTCCGCATTTCGGATCTCGAGGCGGAGCAATTTGCGTCCTTCTGGGGCCACAGTCACGGAGACGATCGTACGCCCGGCCCGTCGCACCCGGCGGGCCGGGGAGCGGAGGTCAACCGTACTGAACAGTAGTGAAGGTGGGCGCGGAGGACGTCGTCTCGGCGGCGGCGGAGTCGAACGTGACCCGCTCGATGTCGTGTTCGGTCACCGGAAGTTCGCCGTCGAGCGCGGCGACGACGGCCGCCGTGACGGCGGGCGTGACCTCCTCGACAGTGACGTCGCGGCCCAGTTCCCGCGACAGCGACGTGACCCCGGCGTCGCGGATACCGCACGGGATGATCGCGTCGAACCCCGTGAGAACGGAATTGCAGTTGAGCGAGAAGCCGTGGAGTGCGACACCACGCTGCACCCGCACCCCGATGGCCGCCACCTTGCGCTCGGGCAGCCACTGCCCGTTGTCGAGGGACGCAGGCAGCCACACCCCGGAGCGACCGTCCACGCGGCCGCAGACGATGCCGAGGTCGGTGCACACGGTGATCAGCGCCTGCTCGAGCCGGCGCACGTACCGCACGACGTCGACCGGTTCGGCCAGCTTGACGATCGGGTAGCCCACCAGCTGTCCCGGACCGTGCCAGGTGATCTTCCCGCCGCGGTCGACGTCGATGACGGGAGTGCCGTCGGTCGGACGGTCCTCGGGTTCGGTCCGGCGCCCCGCGGTGTAGACGGCCGGGTGTTCGAGCAGGAGCAGCGTGTCGGTACCCACGTTCTCGGCGCGTTCGGCCGCCAGCTCGCGCTGTCGATCCCAGGCGTCGACGTACCCGATCGTGCCGAGATGTTCGACGGAAATCGGGGAGGGGCTGAAACGGGCGGATTGTGTCGCGCTGCTCATGCGCTAGAGGTTACGCCGGGGCTGCGGCCGCACCGGCACGACCTGGGTTCACCGCACGAGGGCGGCGTCGAGCGCTTCCCCGATGGTGTTGTGCCGGAACCGGAATCCCGCATTCTCGAGCACCGTGGGTATCGCGCGCTGTCCGGCCAGAATGCCCTCCTGCGCAAACTCTCCGACCAGCGCGCTGAGCGCGAACCCGGGAACGATCCACGGTGCGGGGCGGTGCAGCGTCCGCGCGACCGCGCCGTTGAACTGGGCGTTGGTGACGGGCGCCGGGCCGGTGACGTTCACGGGGCCGGCGACGTCGTCGCGGGTGAGGACGAACTTGATCGCATCGACCTCGTCCTCCAACGAGATCCACGACAGGTACTGGCGGCCGTTGCCGAGCCGGCCGCCGAGCCCGAACGTGTACAGCGTCTTCAGCCTGCCGAGCAGGCCGCCGTGGGGAGAGAGGACGATGCCGCTCCGCAGCAGAACCGTCCGGATCTTCGAGGTGTCGGCGGGGGCTGTCGCGGCCTCCCAGTCGCGGCAGGTGTCCGCGAGGAAACCCGTCCCGGAGGGCGAGGTCTCGTCGACGACCCGATCGCCGGTGTCGCCGTAGTAGCCGACCGCGCTCGCATTCACGAACACGGGCACCGCGGCCTCCGCGACGCCCTCGGCCAGGACGTCGGTGGCGGCGATGCGACTGTCCCGGATCAGTTGCTTGTACGCCCCGGTCCAGCGTTTGTCGCCGACCCCGACGCCGCACAGATTCACGACCGCATCCGCGTCCGCGAGGATCCCCGTGTCGATCCGGTCCTTCTGCGGATCCCAGCGTGACTCGTCGGGACCCGCGGACGACCGGCGGACGAGGCGGACGACGTCGTGACCGTCGCCGCGGAGAGACGAGACGAGAGCGGTGCCAATCAGCCCGGAGGAACCGGCGATGACCACTCGCATGTGCAACAGCCTCCTTCACAGCGCAGGGGCACCATCCCTGATGGAAATGGTGCCCCTGCGAAACTACGTTCGGCTCGAAGTCCGGTGACGATCAGAGGCCGAGGTCGGCCTCGAACGCTCCCTGCTCCAGACGCTGCTTGATCGTGGTCAAGAAGCGGCCGGCGTCGGCACCGTCGACGAGGCGGTGATCGTAGGTGAGCGGCAGGTAGCACATCGAGCGGACGCCGATGCTTTCACTGCCGGACTCGTCGGTCACGACCACGGGACGCTTGACGATCGCGCCGGTTCCGAGCATCGCGGCCTGCGGGGGCACGAGGATCGGGGTGTCGAACAGGGCGCCCTGGCTGCCGATGTTCGTGATCGTGAACGTGCCACCGGACAGCTCGTCCGGCTTGAGCCCACCGGAGCGGGCGCGCTTGGCGATGTCCGCGATCGCGCGGGCCAGGCCGGCCAGCGACAGGTCGCCGGCGTTGTGGATCACGGGGGACAGCAGGCCCTGGTCGGTGTCGACCGCGATGCCCAGGTGCTCGGCGTCGTAGTAGGTGATCTGCTTGTTCGCCTCGTCGTAGCTGGCGTTGATGTTCGGGTGCGACTTCAGCGCCTCGACGACGGCCTTCGCGAAGAACGGGAGGAACGTGAGCTTGACGCCCTCGCGCTCGAGGAAGGTGTTCTTGGCCTGCGCGCGCAGGGCCGCGATCTTGGTGACGTCGATCTCGAAGGTCTGGGTGAGCTGCGCCGTGGTCTGCAGCGACTCCCGCGTCTTCGTGGCGGTGATCTGACGAATCCGGTTGGCCTTCTGCGTGGTTCCGCGCAGGTGGGCCAGTTCGGGGCGGACCCCGGCGGAGGCGGCTGCGGGAGCGGCGGCGGCCGGTGCGGCAGCAGGCGCGGCAGCGGCGGCCGGTGCCTTCTTGGCCTCGGCGGCAGCGAGGACGTCCTGCTTACGGATGCGGCCACCGACTCCGGTGCCCGTCACCGAGGACAGGTCGACGTTGTTGTCCGTGGCGAGCTTGCGCACCAGCGGGGTGACGTACGGGGTGCTGTCTCCGGACGTGGCCGCGGGAGCGGGTGCGGCGGCTGCGGGAGCCGGCGCGGATGCTGCCGGTGCACTCTTGGCGGGCTCGGGCTTCGCGGGCTCCGGGGCCGGAGCGGGCTTCGCGGGCTCGGGGGTCGGCTCGGGCTTCGGTTCCGCGGCCGGCTTGGCGGCGGGTGCACCCGAACCGATGACGGCGAGCTGACCGCCGACGGAAACGGTGTCGTCTTCCTCGGCGCTGATCTCGAGGAGAGTACCGGCGACGGGGGACGGGATCTCCGTGTCGACCTTGTCGGTGGACACCTCGACGAGCGGCTCGTCCACGGCGACCTCGTCGCCGACGGCCTTGAGCCAGCGGGTGACGGTGCCCTCGGTGACGGACTCGCCCAGTTCGGGCATCTTCACGGCGGTGCCCTCGGCGGAACCGTTGCCGGATGCTGCGGGCGCGGGCTCGGCGGCCGGCGCCTCCGCGGCGGGAGCCGGCTCTGCGGCGGGCTCTTCGGCGGCGGGTGCGGGAGCGGAGTCGGAGGCAGGAGCCTCACCGGCGTCGCCGATCACGGCAAGCTCGCCACCGATTTCCACGGTGTCGTCTTCCTGAGCAACGATCTTGCTGAGAACGCCGGCCACGGGAGACGGGATTTCCGTGTCCACCTTGTCCGTGGAGACTTCGAGCAAGGGTTCGTCAACTTCGACCGTGTCTCCTTCCTGCTTGAGCCACCGCGTGACAGTTCCCTCGGTGACACTCTCACCAAGCGCTGGCATCTGGACGGAGAAGGCCATGTCTTTTGACTCCTCGACAGTTGTGTTCGGGTTGTTGAATTTTGTCGACTTGTGGTCGTGAACCATTGTGCTTCGAGATGCACGTGTCTTGCGTCTACTTGCAGGTAATTCCGATTCGTCGTCACCCACTCGCTGTGTCGGCGCTCCACATCTTTCCATTGATCCGGCGGGCGTGTCCGCCGAGGGGCACCCGTCGGGGACTCCGGTGTGTCGCGACGTAATCGCTACCGGCCAGTAGTTTTCGTGTGCGGCGGAAACCGGGCGTTCGCTGGCAAACTTGGAGGACAGTCGCCGGCATCGTCGGGCGCACGCACTCGAGGAGGCTCGACGTGGGGTTGTTCGACCGATTCTCGCGGCCTCGGTCCGGTCGATCTCAGGCGTCCCCCGAGGACGCCGCGTATCTCGCGAACTGGACTCGCACGCACCCCGGTGTGGAGGCCTACGTGGAACCTCAGACGACGGTGACGGAAGTCACTGTCGTGCTTGTTGCGGCGGACGGCGAGTGGACCCGGCGCCGGGTGGGCGGTGAACGCGGCGCCCGCAAACTCGGCGAGGACCTCCGCATCCCCGTGTACGACGTCCGCAAGACCGGCTACCCGCAGCGGATGCGCGATCACGACGCGCGGCGCCGTATCGAGCGGAAGCGCGAGCGCGAGCGCGACCTGTAGGCGGCTTCGCCGCCCGTGCGCCTTTCTGGTTGTTCCAGCTACCGGAAAGGCGCACGGGCGCGGAGCGCCTACCCGTTGGCGGCGATGTCCTCGATCACCGAGATCATGGTGCGCACGGGCACGCCGGTGCCGCCGCGGCCGGTGTATCCCCACGGTCCCGACGAGTTGTACGCCGGTCCGGCGACGTCGATGTGCGCCCACTGCACGCCGTCGGCGACGAACTCCTTGAGGTACAGGGCCGCCGCGAGCATGCCGCCCCAGCGATGGTTGGTGACGTTGGCGAGGTCGGCGACCTTCGAATCGAGGTCCGAGCGCAGTTCGGCGGGCATCGGCATGGCCCACGCGTTCTCACCGATCTCCTGGGAGATGGCGGCGACGCGGTCGCGGAACTGGTCGGTGCCCATCACACCGGGCGTCCGGTTGCCCAGTGCCACCATCTGCGCGCCGGTGAGGGTCGCGGTGTCGATGAGGTAGTCGGGGTCGTCCTCGCACGCGCGGACGATGGCGTCGGCGAGGACGAGACGTCCCTCCGCGTCGGTGTTGATGACCTCCACCGTGGTGCCGCCGTACTGGGTGAGGACGTCGCCGGGACGCTGCGCGGTGGACGACGGCATGTTCTCGGCCATCGGGACGGTGGCGGTGACGTCGACGGGCACTCCGAGCTTGGCGGCGAGGACCACGGTGGCGACAACGGCTGCGGCGCCGCCCATGTCGGACGTCATGTTCTCCATGCCTGCGGCGGGCTTGATGGAGATGCCGCCGGTGTCGAACGTGATGCCCTTGCCGACGAGCGCGACCTTGGGGGCGTTCCGCTTCTTGGCGGAGTAGCTCAGCCGGACCAGCCGCGGCAGCCGGGACGAGCCCTTGCCCACCCCGAGGATGCCGCCGTACCCGTTCTTTTCGAGCGCCTTCTCGTCGAGGACCTCGACCTTCAGTCCGGCCTCGGTGCCGAGAGCCTTTGCGCGGTCGGCGAATTCGGCGGGGAAGAGGTGGCTCGGGGGAGTGTTGACGAATTCGCGCGCAGTGGCGACGGCGTCGGCGATTGCCGCGGAGCGCGCGAGGGTCTCCTTCGACTCCTTCGCACGCGGAGACGACACCAGCAGCTCCACCCGCGAGACAGGTTGTGCGTCCGGGCCGGGAGCGGATTTCGCGGACTTGAACTCGTTGAAGCGGTACGCGCCGAGGGCGAAACCTTCGGCTGCGGCACCGAGATCGAGCACGGACAGGGTGGTCGCGACGGTGCCGACGCCACTGAGTGAACGCGCCGCGGCGCCCGCGGACTTGCGGATCTGCTCGGCGTCGAGCTTCTCGGCCGAACCGAGTCCGACGGCGAGCACACTGTCGACCGGAAGCGTGTCGGGTGCCGGGATGCGGGTCGTCTCCTCCGCCTTGCCGGAGGCGCCGACCGCGACGAGTGTGTCGAGCAGATCGGTCAGCACCGATTCGTCGACGATGCCGTCGCCGAGGGCGATTTCGGGTCCGTCCGAGCTCGACGTCAACCCGATCACCAGCACGTCCACCCGCTTGCCGACGGTGCCGGCCAGGGCGAGTTGTGGTCCGAGGGGTCGGGCTGTGTGAGTGCTCACGGTGTCTCTCCTGCAGCGGTTCGGGATCGGGTGGTGTCGGATGGTCGACGTCCGTTCCGATGGTAGTGCTCGTCCGCCGTCGCCTACCCGGTGCGCCCGGGGGTCGGATAAGTTGAGGCCCATGACCGAGGAGCAGTTGTCCCAAGGCCCCGTCCACGCCGTTCACGTCGAACTCGGGGCCACGTTCGCTCCCTTCGGCGGCTGGGAGATGCCCGTCTCGTACGCCGGTGTCGTCGCCGAACACACCGCGGTGCGCGAGTCGGTGGGGGTGTTCGACGTCAGCCACCTCGGCAAGGCCCTCGTGCGGGGCAGCGGCGCCGCAGCCTTCGTGAACTCGGCGCTGACCAACGATCTCGACAAGATCGGTCCCGGCAAGGCGCAGTACACGCTGTGCTGCACGCCGTCGGGCGGAGTGATCGACGATCTGATCGCCTACTACGTGAGCCCCGACGAGGTGTTCCTCGTCCCCAACGCGGCCAACACCGCGGACGTGGTCGCGGCACTGGCCGCCACGGCGCCCGAGGGCGTCACCGTGGAGAACCAGCACCGGGACTTCGGTGTGATCGCCGTCCAGGGCCCGAAGTCGGCGGACGTACTCACCGCCCTCGGCCTGCCCACCGACATCGAGTACATGGCCTTCGCGGACGCCACCTGGGACGGGGTCCCCGTCCGCGTGTGCCGCAGCGGGTACACCGGCGAGGTCGGGTTCGAACTGCTGCCGCGCTGGGAGGACAGCGAGAAGCTGTTCCGGGCCGCGGTCGAGCAGGTCCGCGCCCACGGCGGCCAGGTCGCCGGTCTCGGCGCCCGGGACACGCTGCGCACCGAGATGGGATACCCGCTGCACGGGCACGAACTGTCGCTGGAGATCTCCCCGCTCGAGGCGCGATGCGGCTGGGCGATCGGGTGGAAGAAGCCGAAGTTCTGGGGCAAGGAGACGCTCACCGACGAAAAGGAGTCCGGCCCGGCGCGCACGCTGTGGGGCATCAAGGCGATGGACCGCGGGGTTCTCCGCGCCGGTCAGACCGTGCTGCGCGACGGCGAGTCGATCGGCGAGACCACGTCGGGCACGTTCTCGCCCACGCTCAAGGTCGGGATCGCATTGGCGCTGCTCGACTCCGGAGCCGGCGTGTCGGCGGGAGACGAGATCGCCGTGGACGTCCGGGGACGCTCCCTGCGCGCCGAGGTGGTGTCTCCGCCGTTCGTGGAGATCAACACCAAGTAAGCGCCTGTCGCGGACGACCTGTCGGCCGTGGGGCGGCGGAAGGCGTTCGATAAGATCACGGGCATGACAGGTGTCACCGAGTTCGTTCGCGTCCCGCATCCCGCCCTCACCTCCGACGAGGTACGGCGAGAGATACTGGCGGCGCCCGGATTCGGTCGGTACTTCACGGACCACATGGTGTCGATCACCTACTCCACGGAGCTCGGCTGGCACGACGCCAAGGTGGAACCGTACGGGCCGCTCCAGCTCGACCCCGCCGCGATGGTGCTGCACTACGGGCAGGCCATCTTCGAGGGGCTGAAAGCGTACCGGCAGCCCGACGGCGGCATCTCGACGTTCCGCCTCGAGGCGAACGCCGAACGACTCGCGACGTCGGCGCGTCGTCTCGCGATGCCGGAGCTACCGGAGGAGTTGTTCGTCAAGTCGATCACCGAACTGCTCGAGCTGGATCACGAATGGGTGCCCGCCGCCGGTGGTGAGGACGCGCTGTACCTTCGCCCGTTCATGTTCTCCACCGAGGCCGGACTCGGTGTGCGTCCGGCCGACGAGTACCGCTACCTGCTGATCGCCTCGCCCGCAGGCGCCTACTTCCCGCGTGGAGTGAAGCCGGTCAGCGTGTGGCTGTCGACGGAATACGTGCGCGCCGCACCCGGTGGCACCGGCGCCGCCAAATTCGCGGGTAACTACGCGGCTTCGCTTCTCGCGCAGGCGCAGGCCGCCGACGAGGGTTGCGACCAGGTGGTGTGGCTCGACGCCATCGAACGGTCGTACGTGGAGGAGATGGGCGGCATGAACCTCTTCTTCGTGTTCGGCTCCGGATCCGACGCCCGCCTCGTGACGCCGTCCCTGTCCGGTTCGTTGCTGCCGGGTATCACCCGTAACTCGCTGCTGACCCTCGCGACCGACGCCGGTTTCGCGGTGGACGAGCGTCGGATCAGCACCGACGAATGGCGCACCAAGACCAAGTCGGGCGAGATCACCGAGGTGTTCGCGTGCGGTACGGCGGCGGTCATCACGCCTGTCGGCCGGGTCAAGTCGGCCGAGGGTGAGTTCACGATCGCCGACGGCGAGCCCGGCGAGGTCACCATGGCCCTGCGCGACACGCTGACCGGCATTCAGCGGGGAACGTTCGCCGACACCCACGGGTGGATGACGAAACTGCGCTGATCTCGGTTTCGGCGGTCGCTCAGAACGTGAGACCGATCGCCGAGATGGTGACGGTGATCTCGAGCACGGCGCCGAGCACGTCGCCGTTGAGGCCGGCGAATCGCCGGACGCAGTGAGCCACCAGGAACGCGGTGAGCGTCAGCGCGACTGCCACGACGATCGGTCCCTGCCACCACGGCGAGGTGCACCACGCGGCCGCCGCGAGGAGCGGAACGGTCCAGGCGATGCCGGTCCACGGTGACTGGGTCTCGGCGACCAGTGCGCCGAATCCTTCCGTCGACGACGCGGGAATTCCGCGCCGGCAGGCGAAGACGACCGCCACCCGCCCGGCCGCCACGGCGACGGCCACGCACGCGAATTGTCCTGCGGCGGCCAGAGATCCGAACGCCAGTCCCTGCGCGCCCAGGCAGATCACCAGGGCGCACACCCCGAACGGGCCCGCGCCGCCGCTGTGCATCACGGCCCGCGCCCGCTCCGGCGGCCCGTAACAGCCGAGCCCGTCGACGGTGTCGGACAGACCGTCGATGTGCATCCCCCGGGTGGCGAGAGCGTGTGCACCCACCGTCATCAGGCCGGCGAGGGCGGGGTCGAGACCGGCGGACACGAGCGCCCACAGCAGCACCGCGGCCAGGACTCCCAGCGCGACCCCGGTCACCGGCGCCGCCCGGATCGCGCGGCGGCCCGACACGCGGTCCACGGAATCCGGTCCGCGCAGGGGGAGGACCGTCAGCCAGGAGAACGCGAGCAGTACGCCCGACACGGTCAGCCCGCGGTATCGGCGGCGGAGCCGGGGGCGGTGTCCTCGCCGTCCTCGGCGTCGCGGGTGCTGACTCCGGCCTCCGCGAACGTCGCCATCTCCGCGAGCGTGGCGACGGCGCCCTGCAGGATCGGCAGCGCGGTGACGGCGCCGGATCCCTCGCCGAGTCGCATGTCGAGTTCGAGGAGGGGGTCGAGTTGCAGGTGCTTCAGTGCGATCGTGTGGGCCGGTTCGGTGGAACGGTGGCCGGCCAGCCACCACGCGCGGGCGCCGTGCGCGAGTTCCTCCGCGACCATCGCGGCCGCGGTGACGACCACGCCGTCGAGAATCACCGGGGTCTTGCGGGCGGAGGCCTGGGCGAGGAAGCCGGCCATCGCGGCGAGGTCGGCGCCCGACACCGTACGCAGGAGCGCCACCGTGTCCCGGACCACCGGCCGGGCCCGGCGCATCGCGTCGCGGATCGCCGCCGTCTTCCGGATCCAGCCGGCGTCGTCGACACCGGTGCCCCGGCCGACCGCCGCCACCGGTTCGGTGTCCGTCAGCGCGGCGATGAGAACGGTGGCCGGCGTGGTGTTGCCGATTCCCATGTCGCCGGCGATCAACAGGTCTGCGCCGGAATCGATTTCGGAGTCGGCGATGGACCGTCCGGCCTCGATGGCCTTCAGTGTCTCCTCGTGTGTGAGCGCGTCCTCGCGGTCGATCGCCCCCGACGAGCGGCGAATCTTGAACGTGGACACCGACGGATCCGTGTCGCCGTCGACGGACAGGTCGACGACGCGCACGCTTGCGCCGGCCCGGTTCGCGAGAGCATTGACGGCGGCCCCGCCGCCGACGAAATTGGCGACCATCTGGGCCGTCACCTCGGGCGGATACGCCGAGACGCCGGTCCGTGCCACTCCGTGGTCGCCGGCGAACACCACCACGCGCGCCCGCGCGAAGGGGACGGGCGGGCAGACACCCTGGCAGGCCGCGGCCCAGCATGCGAGCGTCTCGAGGCGTCCGAGCGAGCCGGCCGGTTTGGTGAGCTGCAACTGACGGGCCTCGGCCTGTGCGCGCACCCCTTCGTCGGGTGGGGTGACGGGTTCGAACCGACCGGGGTCGGTGCTCACGGACTCGCTGGTCACGCTTGGCCTCTCGCTCGAGTGGACACTTCTGCCCCGCACGACTCGCGTGCGGGATCATCTTTCAGGGTCATGGTCAGTCCGGCGACGACGAGGACCACGCGATCGCAGACCTGGGCGAGCCGCGCGTTGAGGGAGCCGATCTCGTCGCGGAACAGGCGACCGGACCGGGTCTCGGGGATGACGCCGAGGCCCACCTCGGGAGTCACCAGCACGAGTGCGCCGCGGTAGTCGCGGACGCTCGCGACGAGTTCGTCCGTGCGTGGGGTGATGGTGCCGCGCGGCGAGTCCCAGGCTGCGGCGCCGTCGAGTTCGACGGTGAGCCAGGTGCCGAGATCGTCGACGAGGGTGGCCGCAGTTTCGGTGGGGGAACGCAGTTGGTCGGCGAGGTCGAGCCGGTGCGCGGTTTCCACGGTGAGCCAGCTGCGGGGACGCCGATCGCGGTGCTGAGCGATGCGGTGTTCCCAGTCGTGGTCGTCGGGGTCGCGGTGACTGGTGGCGACGTAGCGCACCCGGCCCGCCCCGGCCAGGGCCTGGGTCAGTTCCTCGGCGTGAGCGGATTTTCCGGAGCGTGCACCGCCGAGCACGAGTGTTCGCGACGTCTGGTTCGGACGGCTCGGGCGGTCCGGGGAATCGGCGGTGGGCACGGAGGGAAACGCTACCAACCGACCGGAGTGGCAGTATTTTGACGAAGAACGTCAATTCCGCCACTGTTGGCGGGAAGTGAATGGGCGGAAAATTTCAGCCATGACCGAATTCCTCGTCCTCGTTGCACTTCTCCTCGTGCTGCATGCGGCCGTGATGTACGCCGGTCGGCACCTGGGTCCACTCCATCCGCGACTGCGGAAAAGCTACCGCGACAACTTCTTCCGACCGGCCGATCCCATGACCGACCTGTCCTACGACCGCGACGCCGACCTGGGGCGGCTGCTCGCCGAGACGCACCGCGCGCCCCACAACTGACCGTCAGATGGCGTCGCCGGGGCGCACCCGCGGCTTGGGGGCGCGCAGCTTGCGGATCTGCGACGCACGCACGAACGCGTACCACCCGAGCTTGAAACCGCCGTCGGGGGTGTCCGGGAAGCGCTCCCGCACCTGATTGTTGATCTTGCGGCCCAGCCAGACGCCCTCGATGGCCATGAACATCATCATGATGAGCATGGCGAGCGTCACGATCGCCTGCAACGCCGGGCTGACGAACATCGCCATGATGAGAACCAGGGCCAGCGGCATGAACAGGCCGACCAGGTTGCGCCGGGCGTCCACGATGTCGCGGACGTACGCGCGGACCGGGCCCTTGTCGCGGGGGAGGAGATACTTGTCCTCGCCGGCGAGCATGCGGGCGCGTCGCTCGGCGGCGGTGGCGCGTCGCTCCGCCGCGGCGACCTTGCGCTCTTCCCTGCTACCGCGGGTGGCCTTCTTACGGGCGCGTGCCTCTTTCGCCGTCAGGGGCGCGGGCGCGACCGGTCCGCGTCGCTTCGCCTCGGCGTCGCGTCGCTTGGGGGTCGGGCGGCCCTTGCCTGCCTGTTCGGCGGACTCCGCCTCCGGGGCCGTGGACGACTCGGCGACCTCGACGTCCCGCTTGTCTGAATTGTCCGAATCACCGCGGCGTAGCAATTTCACCCTTCCAGAGTATGGGAAGACGGCGCCGGGAGGAAAACCGCCCTCACATCGAAATGCCGGGTCGCGCCCGTCGCCATACACTTCGCCGATGCGAGTGATGATCGCACCGGACTCCTTCGGTGAAACGCTGACCGCCGTCGAGGCGACCGCCGCGATCGCGGCGGGATGGTCGGCCGTGCGCCCGGACGACCAGCTGATCGAGGCGCCGCAGTCCGACGGCGGCCCCGGATTCGTCGACGTGGTCGCGGCTGCGGGCGGCACCGTCCGGACCGCGGTCGTGGAAGGGCCCCTCGGCGCCGACGTCACGGCCCGCTGGCTCCTCGACGGCACCGACGCCTACCTCGAATCCGCCCAGGCCTGCGGACTCGGACTGCTGGGCGGACCGCCGACGCCCCGCACCGCCCGCGACGCGCACAGCCGGGGCGTCGGCCAACTCGTGGTAGCGGCCCTCGATGCCGGGGCGAGCAGAATCGTCGTCGGTCTCGGCGGCAGCAGTTGCACCGACGGCGGCCGCGGCCTCGTCGAAGCCCTCGCGCAGGGTTTCGGGAGTGCGGATGCCGCCGTCGCCCGCCTGCGCTCGGTGGAACTGGTGGCCGCGTCCGATGTCGAGCACCCGTTGCTCGGCGAGCACGGCGCCGCCCGCGTGTTCGGACCGCAGAAGGGCGCCGACCCCGACACCGTCGCATTCCTCGAGGACCGGAACGCCGCATGGGCGGGGCAACTGCAGCGGGTGACGGCCCGGGAGGTCGCCGCCGAGGCCGGGGCCGGCGCCGCCGGTGGCATCGGGGCCGCGCTGCTCGCCCTCGGCGCGACCCGAGAATCCGGTGCTCACGTGGTCGCGCAACGCACCCGGCAGGATCGGCAACTCGCCTCCGCCCAGCTCGTGATCACCGGGGAAGGCCGGCTCGACCAGCAGTCGCTGCGCGGGAAACTCGTGATCGCGCTTGCCGCTGCCGCCCGCCGGCGGTCGATCGGGACGCTCGTCCTGGCAGGGCAGGTGCTCCTCGACCCCGCGGATCTCGACAGCGCGGGCATCGACGAGGCACTGTCGCTGGTGGACCACGCGGGATCGGTCGAACTCGCGATGTCGGACGCATACGCGCAGCTGAGAGACCTTGCCGCGGCCGCAGCCCGCGGTTGGGACGGTGCGGCCGCAGGGCAGTAACCGGAATCCGCGACGTCGGATACCATGGACGTGGATCGATCTGCGGACGCTGCCGCAGGGAATGGAACCCGGGAATAAGTCGGGCGCGGAGTACCGTTGAAGCGTTCACGGGTTTGTTACGAACTACAGGGAGAGCCCATGACTGTGCAGAACGAGACCGCCGTCCACGGCGTCAAGATGACCGAAGCCGCGTCCGCCAAGGCGAAGGCGCTGCTCGATCAGGAAGGTCGTGACGACCTCGCACTGCGTATCGCCGTGCAACCCGGCGGCTGCGCAGGGCTGCGTTACCAGCTGTTCTTCGACGACAGGAACCTGGACGGCGACCTGATCGTGGACTTCGGTGGCGTCGCCCTCGCGGTGGACCGGATGAGCGCACCGTACGTCGAGGGTGCCTCGATCGACTTCGTCGACACCATCGAGAAGCAGGGTTTCACCATCGACAACCCCAACGCGACCGGTTCGTGCGCCTGCGGCGACTCCTTCAACTGAGTCCCAGGCCGAAGTACAACTGAATCGACAAGTCTGACGCGGCGCCGACCGGCTGCCGCGTCAGACTTTTTTCGTGCTCGATCTCCACGTACCCGGGTCCCCGTGCTGCCGACCGATCGTGGTGGTACCCCGGGGTACGGTGAGAAATCCCGACCGAACTCATCGAAAGGCATCCGCCCGTGACAATTGCGGTTACCGGTTCCATCGCCACCGACCACCTGATGCGGTTTCCGGGCCGGTTCGCCGAGCAGCTGCTCGCCGATCAGCTCAGCCACATCTCGTTGAGCTTCCTGGTCGACGACCTCGTAGTCCGGCGCGGGGGAGTGGGCGGCAACATCGCCTACGCCATGGGCGTCCTCGGTGGATCTCCACTGCTGGTCGGGGCTGTCGGGGCCGACTTCGCGGACTACCGCCAGTGGCTCGAGAGCAACGGTGTCGACTGCACCGCCGTCCGGATCTCGACCACCGCGCACACCGCGCGTTTCGTGTGCACCACCGACGAGGACATGGCGCAGATCGCGTCGTTCTACCCCGGTGCGATGAGTGAGGCCCGCGAAATCCAGCTGTCCGGTATCGCGCAGGACGCCGAAGCGCTCGATCTGGTCCTGATCGGCGCCAACGACCCCGAGGCGATGATCCGCCACACCGAGGAATGCCGCCGGCAGGGAATCCCGTTCGCCGCCGACCCGTCGCAGCAGCTCGCCCGACTGAACGGCGAGGAGGCGTCGGCGCTGATCTGCGGTGCAAAATACCTGTTCACGAACGAGTACGAGTGGGGACTGCTGCGGCAGAAGACCGGACTGACCGAAGAGGAGATCCGCGCTCAGGTCGGCGTCCGCGTCACGACCCTCGGTTCCAAGGGCGTCGAGATCGTCGACTCCGAGGGCAACTGGACCCGCGTCGCCGTCGTTCCCGAGAAGGCGAAGGTCGACCCGACCGGTGTCGGTGACGGATTCCGGGCCGGATTCCTCCTCGCGCACAGCGCGGGCCTGAGTTTCGAGCGCTCCGCGCAGCTGGGGTCGCTGGTGGCGGTGCTCGTGCTGGAGACCGTCGGAACCCAGGAATGGACGTTCGACCGCGACGAGGCCGTCAAGCGCCTCGCGGACGCCTACGGCTCCACCGCCGCCGACGAGATCGCTGCCGTTCTGCCGTAACAGGCGGCTCCGCCGCCCGTGCGCCGTTTTGGTAGCGCCAACTACCAAGAAGGCGCACGGGCGCGAAGCGCCTACAGCGAGACCGGGTACGCCGGCTCGGCGATCTCCGGAACGATGCGGTTCTCCACGAAGATGCCGTGCCAGACCATGAAGATCAGCACGGTCCACAGGCGACGGCTGTGGTCGGACACGCCGTCCCGGTGGTCGTTCAGCATCTTCGCGATCGCCGCCTTGTCGAGCAGGTGATCGGTGCCCGACGCCGCGATCTGCTCGTGTGCCCAGTCGAACAGTTCGGTGCCGCGCAGCCAGTGCCGCAGCGGCACCGGGAAGCCCAGCTTCGCCCGATGGAGCACGTGCCCGGGCACGATGCCTTCCAGCGCCTGACGCAGCGCGTACTTGGTGGTGCTCTTGGTGATCTTCTGATCCAGCGGCACCTGCGACGCCACCTTGAAGACCTCGGGATCGAGGAACGGCACCCGAAGTTCGAGCGAGTTGGCCATCGTCATCTTGTCGGCCTTGACGAGGATGTCGCCGCGCAACCACGTGAACAGGTCCAGGTGCTGCATCCGGGCCACCGGATCCCACCCCTGCGACTGCGCGTAGATCGGGTCGGTGACGTCGCGGTGCGTCCACTCCGGCCGGAAGTCGCGCAGGACGGCGCGCAACTGTGCGTCGTTGAAGCTGCGCGCGTTGCCGTAGTACCGCTCTTCCAGGGTCAGTGAACCGCGGTTGAGCAGGCTCTTTCCGCGGGTACCCTCGGGGATGCGCTCGGACAGCTTCCCGGCGGCCCGCCGCAGTCCCTTGGGCAGGTACTCGAACGGCTTCAGCGAAATCGGCTCGCGGTAGATGGTGTAGCCGCCGAACAGCTCGTCGGCGCCCTCACCGGACAGGACGACCTTGACGTGCTTGCGCGCTTCCTTGGCCACGAACCACAACGGCACCAGCGCGGGATCGGCGACCGGGTCGTCGAGGTACCACACGATCTCGGGGATGGCGGCGGCGAACTCGGACGGGCTCACCACCTTCACCACGTGACGCGCGCCGATCGCTTCTGCGGATTCGGCTGCGACGTCGACCTCGGAATAGCCTTCGCGTTCGAAACCGGTGGTGAACGTGATCAGGTTCGGGTTGTGACGCATCGCGAGCGCCGCGATGGCCGTCGAGTCGATGCCACCCGACAGGAAGGAACCGACCGTGACGTCGGCGCGCATGTGCTTGGCGACCGAATCCTCGAGCGCCTCCGCGATCTCGCGGTACCGGGCCTGCTCGGTGCCCGCGGCGAACGGACGCACCGGGAACGTGGGCGCGAAATAGCGGGTGATCACGGGTTCTTCGCCCGGCCGCACACGCGCGAAGCAGCCGGACTCGAGCCGGCGGATCTGCCTGTGGAGGGTTTCCGGCTCCGGCACGTACTGAAGGACGGTGTAGTGCTCGACGGCCCGCGGATCGAGTTCGGTGCCGATGCCGATCAGGCTCGCCAGTTCCAGCAGGCTCTTCTTCTCGCTACCGAACGCGGTGCCGCCGACGCCCGTCGCCAGGAAGAGCGGTTTGATGCCGAACGGATCGCGCGCGAGGAACAATTCCCGCGTCTCCGTGTCCCAGATCGCGAACGCGAACATGCCGCGCAGGCGGCGGACCGCGTCCTCGCCCCAGTAGTGGAACGCTGCGACGATGGCCTCGCTGTCGCCCTCTGTGACGAACTGCGCACCGAACTGCTCGGCGAGTTCGGCACGAACCTCGAGGTAGTTGTAGATCTCGCCGTTGAACGTCAGCGCGTAGCGTTCCGGATTCTCCACCGGACCCCACCGCAGGGGCTGGTGGGAGTGTTCGATGTCGATGATCGACAGCCGATTGAACCCGAAGACCAGGTGGTCGTCGTGCCAGGTCCCGTGCTCGTCCGGCCCACGGTGCCGCAGGCAGTGCATCGCCTGGTCGACCTGTGAGACGGCGTTGTCGCTGGTTTCTCCAGAGGTCAGTAGCCCGAGCAGTCCGCACACAGCGTCCGGTACCTCAATTCAGAATCTTGGAAGGCTCCACGAGGTGGAGTGGTCAGGGATCTCTGCCGGAAAGTATGCCGCAGATTGCCGGAGCGTCCGGTTCGGGCCGCCGGTGACGGTGCCCGGCGCGAACAGCGGCACCGCCGCGGCGTCGGCAGCGACACGTCGTCGCCCGACCCGAGGATGGAGAGCCGCCACCTTTGGTCTACGCTGCGTAGTAATTGGGCCTTCCCATCGGGTGTGCCCTAGTGGAATTTGCGGCGATCAGGAAGGCGTGAACGTGGCGCAAGGTCGGATCCTTCGGCGGGCAGGGTTGGCAGTATCTTTGGGCATTGCTGCCTTGCTGCTGTCGGGTTGTTCAATCGACAACGAGGTGCTTCGTTTCGGGTGGCCTTCGGGCGTAACCCCGCAGGCGCACCGCATGCGTGAACTGTGGACCTGGTCGGTCATCGCCGCCCTCGTCATGGGTGTGCTGGTGTGGGGACTCACCTTCTGGGCGGTGATCTTCCACCGTAAGAAGAAGGACTCACCCGAGTTCCCGCGGCAGACGGCATACAACGTGCCGCTCGAGCTGGCGTACACCGCGGTTCCGTTCGTCATCATCGCCGTGCTGTTCTACTTCACGGTGATCGTGCAGAACCATGTCCTCGAGAAGGAGGACAACCCCAACGTGGTGGTGGATGTCACTGCGTACCAGTGGAACTGGAAGTTCGGCTACCGCTCCATCGACCTCGGTGAGGGTGGCGGCAAGTACGACGGCGTCGATCAGGAAGCGCAGGCTGCGGTCGAGTCCGCACCGGCATCCGAGGCGGAGGCCGAGGGCGAGCACGCTCAGCCCGGGCCAATCCACGGCAAGACCCCGCAGGACCTGTCCTACCTGCACTACGACAAGATCGAGACGATCGGCTCGAGCAACGAGATCCCGATCCTCGTCCTGCCGACCGGCAAGCGGATCCAGTTCGAACTGGCCTCGGCCGATGTCATCCACGCCTTCTGGGTGCCGGAGTTCCTGTTCAAGCGCGACGTGAACCCGAACCCGAAGGAGAACCACTCCGACAACGTCTTCCAGATCAGTGAGATCGAGAAGGAAGGTGCCTTCGTCGGGCGCTGCGCCGAGATGTGCGGCACGTTCCACGCGATGATGAACTTCGAGGTTCGCGCCGTGAGCCCCGACAAGTTCGCGCAGTACATCGAGCTGCGTAAGCCGGCGAGCGAGGGCGGCCGGGATCTGACCACGGCGGAGGCTCTGCAGGCCATCGGCGAGTCCCCGGTTGCGACGTCGACGTCTCCCTTCACCACCGATCGCGGCTACAAGCAGGCGAGCGGTGTCGAAGGTAACTGAACCTGCTGCTGATACCTCACTGACCAAGGACAAGTGCTGATATGAAGATCGAAGCCAAGCTCTTCGAGATCCTGACGGTATTCTTCATTCTCGTCGCGATCGTCTACGGCGTCTTCACCGCCGTTTCACGAACCGGTATCGAGTGGGCGGGTCTGACGGGCATCTGCCTGTCGGCGGGACTGACGCTGATCATCGGAACGTACTTCCGGTTCGTCGCCCGTCGCCTCGACACCCGTCCCGAGGACTACGAGGACGCGGAGATCGCCGATGGCGCAGGCGACCTGGGCTTCTTCAGCCCCGGTAGTTACTGGCCGATCCTGCTCGCCGCCTCTGCTGCTTTCGTCGCAGTAGCGATGGCGTTCTTCCAGCCGTGGATGATCGTGGTCGCCGTGATTGCCGTGCTCGCGGCCGCTGCAGGCCTCGTCTTCGAGTACTACGTCGGGCCCGAGAAGCACTAGTTCCACCCACAGTCGGACAGCGGAGGCGCCGAATCCCACCGGGGTTCGGCGCCTCCGCTTTGTCGTCGGCCCTAGCCGGCCGGGTCCGCCGCGGCGGCGAGGAGTGCCGCCGCCTGATCGGACGCGAGTCGTACCGCCTCCGGAAACACGTGCAATCCGTGCGAGACCAGGGCACCTTCGTGGAGCAGCATGATGGTGCGCGCGAGTGTCTCCGGATCGCGCACCGACGCGTCCCGGCACACCCCCGTGAACAGGTCGAGCATCCACCGTTTCTGGCCGATGATGACCGCGTACGCCGGATGTGACGGGTCGCTGATCTCAGCGTGCGCGTTGACCATGCTGCACCCTTTCGCGCTGTTCTCCGCGGTCCACTCCCCGGACGCGTCGAAGATCGCCGTCAGGCGCCGCTCGGGGGAGTCGCCGACGGTGTCGAGGTGGACTGCGAGGAATGCCCGCCACCGCTCGTCCCGGTCGGCGAGGTACTCGACCACGATCTGTTCCTTCGATCCGAAACGGTCGTAGAGCGTCTTCTTCGTGACGCCGGCCTCGGCGGCGATGAGATCCACGCCGACCGCGTGAATTCCCCGCTCGTAGAAGAGGCGGCCGGCCGCGTCCAGCGCTCGCCTCGCTCTCGGGGTCAGTGCGACGCGTCGCGGTGACGGCACAGAATCCATGACAAAAGTATACAGATCGGTATAGGTTGAAGAGGTATACCGATCTGTTTACTTGGGTGGTGGTCAGTTGTGAATGCGTTTCTCGCCGTGCTGTTCGTCGTGTGCTGGAGCTCCGGCTTCATCGGGGCCAAACTCGGCGCCGGGGACGCATCCCCTCTGACGGTTCTGACCTGGCGGTTCCTGCCACTCGCCCTGGCACTCGCCCTGGCGGCCGCGCTGTTCGACCGCGCACGGTGGCGTGGACTCGGGTCCCGTGCGTTCGGTCGTCAGGTGACGGTCGGCGCGCTGTCGCAGACCGGATATCTGCTGACCGTCTACCAGGCGATCGGGCTCGGCGTCTCGACCGGTACCACCGCGCTGATCGACGGCACCCAGCCCCTGGTCGTCGCCGTACTGGCCGGCCCGCTGCTGGGGCAGTACGTCGCGCCCCGGCAGTGGTGGGGGCTGCTGCTGGGACTGGCGGGGGTCGTGATCGTCACCGCAGGCGACGCCACCTCTGGGTCCGGTGTGTCGTGGTGGGCGTATCTCGTGCCGTTCGCCGGGATGCTGTCGCTGGTGGCCGCGACCTTCCTGGAGAGTCGCTCACCGACCGACACCGACCCCGTCGTGTCCATGACCGTGCACTGCGCGACCAGTGCCGTGCTCTTCACCGCCCTCGCCGCGTGCGCCGGACAGGTGTCGCCACCGCCGACGGCATCGTTCTGGTGGTCGGTGGCCTGGTTGATCGGCCTGTCCACGTTCGGCGGCTACGGCCTGTACTGGCTCGTGCTGCGTCGGAGCGGGGTCACCCGGGTCAATGCTCTGATGTTCCTGATGGCACCGGTGACGGCGATCTGGGGGACCGTGATGTTCGGCGAGCCGTTCGGAATCCTCACCGCGCTCGGTCTACTTCTGGGACTCGGGGCGGTCGCGCTCGTGTTCCGCGCACAGCCGCGGGGGAGGGGAGCGGGCAAGCCCACAGACGAGCAGAGCCCCGAACCGGAAGTGGTTCGGGGCTCTGCTCGGTTGCGGAGGTGAGGCTAGTGGGCCTCGCCGTTGCCGGACGATCCGTTGCCGGAAGTCGACGAACCGTTACCGTGGGCGCGGTCCTGGTACTCCCGCAGCATCGTGAGCTGCTCGTGCTCGCCGTGGTGCAGGGCGTGCTCGAGAGCCAGGCTCTCCTCGACCGGGTCGGCCGTGACGAGGCTGCCGGAACCGGGCTTGCCAGCGGAACCGAGCTTGTTCATCTTCTTCGGGACGGTCGCACCCTGGTACTCGAGCGGGATCGGATGACCGTGGTCGTCGACCGGGCCGAGCGGCTGGTGGATCTCGATGTACTGACCGTTCGGCATCCGCTTGATGATGCCGGTCTCGATGCCGTGCTCGAGGACCTCACGGTCGCTGCGCTGGAGACCCAGGCAGAACCGGTAGGCCACCCAGAAGGCGATCGGAGGCAGCAGCACCATGCCGATGCGGCCGATCCACGTCATCGCGTTCAGCGAGATGCTCAGGTGGTACGCGATGATGTCGTTGATGCAGGAGATCGTCAGGACGGCGTAGAACGCAATCGCCATCGCACCGATCGCGGTACGCACCGGAACGTCACGCGGACGCTGCAGCAGGTTGTGGTGAGCGTCGTCCTTCGTCAGGCGCTTCTCGATCCACGGGTAGGCGATCAGCACCGTGAACACCAGACCCATGATCAACGCGACAGCGAACACCGACGGAATGGTGTAGCGGTCGAACAGGTAGATGTCCCATGCCGGCCACAGACGGGCCAGGCCGTCCGTCCACATCATGTAGATGTCGGGCTGCGAACCGGCCGACACCTGCGACGGGTTGTAGGGGCCGATGGTCCAGACCGGGTTGATCTGCAGCACGCCACCCATCACGGCCAGAACACCGAACGTGATCGCGAAGAACGCACCCGACTTGACGGCGAACACCGGGAGGATGCGCACACCCACGACGTTGTTCTCCGTGCGGCCGGGGCCGGGGAACTGCGTGTGCTTCTGGTACCAGACGAGCGCGAGGTGACCGGCGATCAAGGCGAGGATGATGCCCGGGAACAGCAGGACGTGCGCGACGTACAGGCGCGGGATGATCAGGTCGCCGGGGAAGTCGCCGCCGAAGATCAGCCAGTGCATCCAGGTGCCTGCGATCGGGATGCTCAGCGTGATGCCGGAGAACGCGGCGCGCAGGCCCGTGCCGGACAGCAGGTCGTCGGGGATGGTGTAGCCGAAGAATCCCTCGAACATCGCCAGGATCAGCAGCAGGCAGCCGATGACCCAGTTGGCCTCACGCGGACGCCGGAAGGCGCCGGTGAAGAAGATGCGCATCAGGTGCACGACGATCGACGCCGCGAACATCAGCGCGGCCCAGTGGTGGATCTGACGGACGAACAGGCCGCCACGGACCTCGAACGAGATGTTCAGCGTGGTCTCGTACGCGCGGGACATCGTGACGCCGCGCAGGGGCTCGTACGCACCGTTGTAGACGACGTGCGCCATCGACGGATCGAAGAACAGGGTCAGGTAGACACCGGAGATCAGCAGGATAATGAAGCTGTACAGCGCGATCTCGCCGAGCAGGAACGACCAGTGGGTGGGGAAGACCTTGTTGATCTGCCGCCGCATTCCCGCTGCGAGGTGGTAGCGCGAGTCCATCGCTTCGGCCTGGCCGGTGGCCATCGCGCTCAGTTTGGACGGTTTGTTGTCGGTCACGGTCGACGCTCCCAAAATGCCGGGCCGAGAGCTTCGATGTAGTCACCCGTTGTGACTAGGAAACCCTCTTCGTTCACTGTAATAGGCAACTGCGGAAGTGCACGAGCGGCCGGACCGAAAATCGGCTTTCCGTAGGTCAGCGCATCGAACTGCGACTGGTGGCACGGGCAGAGGATTCGGTTGGTCTGCTGTTCGTACAGGGAGGTGGGGCAGCCGAGGTGGGTGCAGATCTTCGAGAAGGCGAAGTAGTCGCCGTAGTTGAAGCTCTCCTGGCCCTTGCGCTTGGTGACCCATGCCGCGTCCTCCGTGCGGAGGCGGATGAGCATGGTCGCGTTACGGATGCCGCGCAGCGCCTCGAGCAGCGCGTCGTGGTCGCCGCGATCGGACTCACGGAACGGGAACACCGTTTCCATGGCGCCGGCGTCCAGGTCTTCCGGGCGAACGAGGACGACGTCCTCGGGGCGACCGGTGTCGCGGCGCAGGTAGATGGTTTCACCCTCGTAGCGGGGGGTCCATCCCGACACCCACAGCGGGGAGTCGTCGCGCTTGGCCCACGGGTTCTTGATCAGACCACCGAGGGGCATGACGGACATGATGCCGAGGGCACCGCCGCCGAAGATGAGGGTGCGCTTGAGGAGCTTGCGGCGTCCCAGCGTCGACGTGTCGAACGAGTCGCCGAGTTCCGCGACGATCGTCTTGCGGTCGACCTCGGACGATCCACCGTCGTGGCGGTCCTGGATGGACACCTCTTCGGGGATGAACTTCTTGGTGAACTGCACCGCACCGACACCGAGGCCGAGGATGGCCAGACCCATGGTGAGGCCGATCAGGGGCGTGTACAGGCTGTAGGCCGAGTAGTGCTCCTCGCCGGCGCCTGCGTACTCCCAGGGCCAGAAGAGGTAGATCGCGATGAACGCGATCGCGGAGATGCCGGAGAGGGCGAACCAGAAGGCGACCGACCGCTCGGCGCGCTTCTCGGCCTTCGTCCCCGGAACCGCCCAGCGGTTGCGGCGGAACGCGACGTCGACATGGTCGAGGTTGGTTCCGAGCTCGACCAGTTCGTCGCGGCTCAGGTTCTCGAGTTCTGCATCCGTGTACTTCTTTGGCGTGGCGCCGCCCGGCTGGCCAGCGTCGCTCATGACCTTGCTCCGATCCACAGTGCTGCACCGACGACAGCGATGATTCCGATGACCCACATGGCCAAGCCCTCGGAGGCGGGACCGATGCCGCCGAGTCCGTAGCCGCCGGGCTGCTTCGTCTCGCCTGACGACTTGATGTAGGCGATGATGTCCTTCTTCTCCTCGAGGGTCAGCTGACGGTCCGAGAACTTGGGCATGTTCTGCGGGCCGGTGACCATCGCGGTGTAGATCTGCTGCTCGCTGGCCGGGTCGAGGACCGGCGCGTACTTACCGGACGAGAGTGCACCGCCGCGTCCGGTGAAGTTGTGGCAGGACGCGCAGTTGAGGCGGAACAGTTCGCTGCCGCGTCCGATGTCGCCACCGCGCAGCGAAGACTGGGCGACCTCGCCGTTCTCGTCACGAATGACCGTGGGGCCGCCGCCGTTGGCCTGGACGTACGCGCCGATGGCGTCCGTCTGCTCGGCGTCGAACTTGACGGGCTTGCGCTCGACCTGGGCTTCGTTACGCGAGGCAGGCATGCGTCCCGACGACACCTGGAAGTAGACGGCGGCCTCGCCGACACCGATCAGGCTCGGGCCGCGGTCCTGCACACCCTGCAGGTTCGCGCCGTGGCACGTGATGCACGAGGTGTCGTACAACTGCTTGCCCTCGCGGATCAGTGCTGCCTGATCGTCGGTGGCGGTGGCCACCTGCGGGGTCGGCGTCAACGCGGACGCGAGGAAACCGGCGCTGACCAGTCCCATCATCAGGACCAGGGCGCCCGTGACGCGCCTGCGGAGCTTCCGCTGGCGGCGTGCCTTCGCGGCAGACGCTGTGGTATCGGATGCGGGAGGGGGGGATGAACTCATCTGTATCCCTTTGGTATGTCGGGACGGACTGGACGTCAGGGGGCTGCCTGGGGCGTTCAGCTGATCAACGGATGAAATAGATCGTGGCGAACAGACCGATCCACACGATGTCGACGAAGTGCCAGTAGTACGAGACGACGATGGCGGCGGTGGCCTGGGCGGGCGTGAACTTGCTGACCTTGGTGCGGGCGATCAGGAAGACGAACGCGATGAGGCCGCCGATCACGTGCATGCCGTGGAAGCCGGTGGTCATGTAGAACACCGAGCCGTACACGCTGCTGGAGATCGAGGTGCCGTGCTCGACGAGGTGGATGTACTCGTAGGCCTGTCCGAGGACGAAGAACGTGCCCATCGCCAGGGTCAGGAGGTACCACCGGCGGAGGCCGAAGACGTCGCCGCGCTCGGCCGCGAACACACCCATCTGGCAGGTGAACGACGAGGCGATCAGCACCAGCGTCACCGGTACGGCGAGGAACAGATTCAGCTCGGTCGGCTCCGGCGGCCAGTTCCCATTCGCCTGCGCTCGCGCCACGAAATACATGGCGAAGAGCCCTGCGAAGAACATGAGCTCACTTGACAACCACACGATGGTGCCAACGCTGACCATGTTAGGTCGGTTCAGCGAGTGCACGCGTTGGGTGATTGCTGATCCTGAAGTCCCTACTGCGCTCGTCACAGACAGAAGTATGACGCTTCGTCGTAAGAGACGACTACCCGGGTCCACCCTCGGCGCGTCGATGCGCCCCGCTTGTCCGATTCTCCCTGCTGACAGCCCTGGTGGCGGACCGTGAAAGGGTGGAGCCATGCGCTCTCGTGACAACAGTACGGGGTGGCTGCGGAGGCTGTTCGGCAGTCGGCAACCGGCCCCTCTCGATCAGGATCGGCACGACCTCGTGGTCGTCGCCTCGAGCTTCGACGACGTGGAGGCGTGCTCGACCGCTCTCGACCGCGCCGCCGCCGAGAAACCGCGGTGGGACGCCGACGCGGAAGCGGTGCTGCGGCACCATCTGCGGCTGCCCGCGTCGTCGGTGGCCGACGCCGTGTCGATCGCCGCCCAGGACGGCTACCGACCGCAGAATCCGCACGGGCCGGCATCCCCCGGCGAGGACGGTGCGACGGTCGGACTCGTGCTGCAGCGAGTCCAGATCCTCGACGCGCTGCACTGTTCTCAGGAACGGTCGAGAATGGCCGGGCTGGCGCAGCGACTCGGTGGCTCGGTCGACGGCTGGGACGCGACGCAACCGGCGCGCGAGTCCGATCCGTCCGGTGACTAGGCTTCCAGGACCGGATCCGCCACTAGTACAAGGGGACACGACGATGCAGAGCCCGACTGCTCAGGGGACGAACGACGGTGTGCGGCCGGCACGCACGTGGCCGTCGGTCCTCGGCACGCTCACCGACGGACGTGACCTCTCGGTGGACGAGGCGAAGTGGGCGATGGACGAGATCATGTCCGACAACGCCACGTCCGCGCAGATCGCGGCGTTCGGTGTCGCCCTGAAGATGAAGGGCGAGACACCGGAGGAGTTGCGCGGACTGGCGGACTCGATGCTCGGGCACGCGCGCAAGGTCCCCGTCGACGACGACGTCGTCGACATCGTCGGAACCGGAGGTGACCGATCCAACACCGTGAACATCTCCACGATGGCGTCACTCGTGGTCGCGGCGTCCGGCATTCGCGTCGTCAAACACGGAAACCGGGCGGCGTCCTCCAAGAGCGGCGGGGCGGACGTTCTCGAGGCGCTCGGGGTGAAGATCAATCTCGGTCCCGACGAGGTGGCCCGCTGCGTCCGGGAGGTCGGCATCGGTTTCTGCTTCGCGCCGGTGTTCCATCCCGCCCTGCGCTTCGCCGGCGCGCCGCGCAAGGAGATCGGCATCCCGACCGTCTTCAACGTGCTCGGACCGCTCACCAATCCGGCGCGTCCGCGGGCCGGCCTCATCGGCTGCGCGTTCCCGGGCCTGATCTCGGTGGTGGCCGGTGTGCTCGCGCAGCGCGGCAACTCGGCGCTCGTGGTGCGGGGTGACGACGGCCTGGACGAGTTGACGACGTCGACGACGTCGACCGTGTACATCGTGGCGGACGGGGCGGTGACCACCCGTCAGCTCGATCCCCGGGACATCGGGATCGCGCGGGTGTCGCTCGACGAACTGCGCGGCGGCGATGCCGAGGTGAACGCGGCGGTGGCGCGGCGACTCCTCGCCGGTGAGACCGGACCCGTCCGCGACGCGGTCCTCCTCAACGCCGCGGCGGCGATCGCGGCGTACCGGGGACTCGGCGGCCGCACGCTCGAAGACGCGTTGTCGGACGGACTCTCGACGGCGGCACAGTCGATCGACAGTGGAGCGGCCGCGACGCTGCTCGCGCGGTGGGCCGAACTCACGTCGGGCCTTTCCGCCAGCAAATAGCCGGCGGAACTATTCGCCGATCGAGAAGCCCGCTTCGACGTCGGCGCTGGAGTAGGACTGGAACGCGATGTGCGTCGCCGTCCGGGAGACGCCGTCCACCTTGTTGATTCCCTCGGTGACGACCTCCGCGATCTTCGCGTGGTCCCGGACCCGCACGATCGCGATCAGGTCGACGTCGCCTGCGCAGGAATAGACCTTGTCGACGCCCTCGATGTCGGCGACCGCCTGAGCGGTCTCCGGGATGCGGTGGGCTTCGGCGTGGATCAGGACGATGGCGTTGATCATGATCGCCAGCCTAAGCGGTGGTCGGCGGAACTCGGCGCGGGTGGTCGGGTCTCGGCGTCCCGTGTCGACGCGCTGCCCGCTCGCGCGAGTGCGCACCACTCGGACCAGGATCCGGCGCCCCGTGCGGGCTCGCACCAGCCCGCGGAGGCGCTGACGATGCGGGTGTCCTCCTGGTCGAGCCAGCGCGCCAGCAGCCCGGCCTCCTCGGGGGACGCGCCGCGAAGCGGAGTTGCGTCGGGAACGACGGTTTCGGCGGTGAGAACGAGCGCATCGACCACCGGCATCGGATGGATTCCGCGCCGGGCGCAGCCCGCGGACGCGAGTCGCCCGGAACGGATCACCGCGAACTCCCAGCCGCCGGTGACGGCCGGGCGAGCGGCCACGAGCTGATCGAGGGCGGTGAGGGCGGCCAGGCGCTGCATTCTGCGCAACGCGAGGACGACCTCCGCGGTGCGATCACGCAGGCGTGCGGCGTTCTCGAACAACTCGCCGGCGGCCAGCTCCTCCACCCGTGCGCGCATGCGGTGCAGCGGGGCGTCGTCCAGGCCGCGCAGGAACTGCCGGAAGAGTTCCGGCCCGGGACGGTAGGCGTCCTCCGTCATGCGGTCGTGGACGGACGCCGGGCAGCGTCCGAGCTCGCGGGGCGGGCACTGCGGACCGTGCTCCCTTCCCTTCGGGATGCGGCTCGTGCACGTCCGGAGAATGCAGTACTCGGCGAGGACGTCGGCGACGTCGACTGCGGTCGAGCGGGACCGGAACGGACCGAGCGAGTCGGCGGCCGGGGTACGCACCACCGACAGCCGGGGGAATGCCTCCGCGGTGAGCGTGATCCACCAGCCGCGTTTCGGGTACTTGGACCTCCGGTTGTACGGCGGCGTGTGCGCGGCGAGCAGCCGGAGCTCGCGCACACCGGCCTCGAGCGCATGCGCGCACTCGACGTGGTCGATCCGGGTGGTCAGGGCCACCATCTCCTTCATCCGTCCACGCGTCTCGGAGCCGGTGAAGTAGTTGCGCACCCGCCGGCGCAGATCGGTCGCCGTGCCGACGTAGAGGACCTCGTCGGACGGTCCGCGGAACAGGTAGACGCCGGGAGCGTGGGGGAGATGGCTTGCGAGTGAGCGTTTCGCCCGCTGGTGTGAGGAGACGTCGGGCAGGTAGTCGACGAGTTCGGTGAGACTGTGCACCCCCTGATTGCCGACCCTCGCGATCAGGGCGTGCAGGACGTCGACGGTGGCACGGGCGTCGTCGAGTGCCCGGTGGGTCGGAGTGGTCCCGACGTCGAACAGCCGGGCCAGCGACGACAGCTTGACGGACGGCGCTTCGTCGCGGCTGAGGACGCGCCTGGCCAGTTTGACGGTGCAGAGCACGGTGAACTTGGGCCAGGGGGTGTCGGTGGCGGACGCCGCGGCTTTGAGGAAGCCCGTGTCGAACGGGGCGTTGTGCGCGACGAGCACGGCCCCGCGTGCGAACTCCAGGAACGCCGGCAGCACTCGCTCGATCCGCGGGGCGTCGATCACCATGGCGGTGGTGATGCCGGTGATCTCCACGATGTGCGGCGGGATGGACCGTCCCGGGTCGACGAGAGTGGCCATTTCGGCGATCACCTCGCCTCCGCGGATCTTCACGGCGCCGATCTCGGTGATGGCGTCCTCACCCGGCCGTGCACCGGTGGTCTCGAGATCGACCACCACGAACGTGGTGTCCCGCAGTGGGGTGTCGAGCTCGTCGAATCTCAGCTGTTCGGGTACACCGGGGACACTCACGGATCGGAGCGTATGGACGGGCACCGACAGAACCGCCCGGAGAGCCCGGAGAGACGAGGATCACACTGCCCGTCTCGGGCGGCGGTCGCGGGCGGTGCGAGGGGCGGCCGCGGGGCCGCGAACGAGGGATTCGCATGGTGCGGCGGTCGGTTGCGGCGGGTCCGGCGCGTGCCGCGGGTTCGGTCCGCGGCACCCCGTTGAACAGCAGGAACACGGCGTGGGGAGGAATCGGGGAGTCGTGAGGGTCCGCGAAATGCCCACTCCCGCTGTCGGAAAGAGATCGGAAACAAACCGCTTGTTATCCAGTCGTTACCGAATGTGGGTATCGCGCGCCCGCAAAGCCGGAATCGGCCCAAACGGACACTTTCCGCGTGTTCCGGTCGACATCGGGGTATTCCATTTCGTAACCTTCCTGAGACCTAGCGGAGTCTCGCAGCCCCAACACCGGGGCAGCATCGCTAGTCACCGCCTAATCGGCCACTCGCGAGAGCGGTCGTACCGGGAACCCAAGTTTCTACTGGGGTGAATCCCGCCGGGACGTCCTCACGCACCGGTGGGTAGGGCTGATCTTCCCAGCCCGAACCCGTCAGCTAACTCGGTCGGCGGATGAATGGAAGAAACGGAGTACCCCTTTCGTGGCGTCACAAGTTTCCAAGCGGAATGTGCGACGGGCAGTCGTCGCCGGCGCGCTCGCAGTCGGAGCGCTCACCGCTACCGCGGCCCCCGCGGCCGCAGATCCCGTCACCATCCCCGGAGTCGGAACTTTCGAGATCCCGGGTGTCGTCATCCCGCAGATCCCCGGTGTCCCGAACCTCCCCGCGCCCCCGGCGCCGGCCAGCACCGCAGGTGACAAGGCCGTTCAGGCTGCTCAGACCAAGCTCGGCTCGCCGTACGTCTACGGCGCCGCCGGCCCCAACTCGTTCGACTGCTCCGGCCTGGTGCAGTGGGCGTTCAAGCAGGCCGGACTGAATCTGCCGCGCACCAGCTACGCGCAGGCAGCGGCAGGCACTCCCGTGTCGCAGTCCGATCTCCGCCCCGGCGACGTGGTCTCCTTCTACGGCGGATCGCACTCGGGCATCTACGCCGGCAACGGCAACGTGATCCACGCCTCCACCGAGGGTCAGCCCGTCAAGTTGGCGCCCATCGCGTCCATGCCTTTCGACGGCGCACGCCGCTACTGATCCACACACGAGGCGAGGCATCCACCGAGTCGAGGGCGGGGATGCACGGGGTAGCTTCGTAGGATCTCGCACGACCACCGAGGGTGGGTTCGAATCACGATTCGAACCCACCCTCGATGTCGTTGCGCCCCAGGCAGACAGCGAGTCGTCCACTCGCCGGTGGTCCCCGCCACCCGTTCGTGACATGGGTGGACACAAACGTATGCCATTCCGTAACCTATCCGAGACCTTGCGAAGTCTTGTCGCGCCAACCGGGCGGCAACGCGGGTCACCACCTCTTCGGCACTCCACGGTCGCCTCGGCCGCGGAAATCCCTGAGCCGCGCATCGGACACCCGACCCGGCTGGTGGAGATCGACGATCGGAGAACTGCATTTCCGTGGCCTCACACAAGATGAAGCGCTCCCTGGGCAGCGTGCTGACAGCCGGCGTGCTGTCGGTGGCGCTCGTGTCGCTGCCCGCGATCCAGGCAGGTGCAGACCCGGTCACCACCAACCCGACCGAAGCGCTGACGAAGCTCGGTGACCTGTCCCGGCAGTCCGAGCAGACGTCGGAAGCACTCCACAACGCGCAGATCGATCTCGAGGCCAAACAGTCGGCGCAACGCGACGCCGACGCCAAGCTTGCGGCCGACCAGAGTGTGCTCGACGCCGCCAACGCGCGCGTCGCCGTCTTCCAGCCCGTGGTGAACAAGCTCGCCACCGCCAACTACCAGGGCGCACGGACCAATCGCCTCTTCGCCGTGATGGTGAGCGATTCGCCGCAGCAACTCCTGGACCAGATGTCCGCTCTGGACGCCATCTCCAACGACACCCGCAATCAGGTCGCGCAATTCCAATCGGCCACGTCGGAAGCCACCGAGGCGGCCGAGGCGTCGAAGAAGTCCGCTGATGCCGCGCGGTCCGCGACCGAGCAGGCCAAAGCCGTGAGCGACGACCTGCAACGCAAACAGAGCGACCTGCAGGCGCAGATCGCCGACGTGATCAAGGCATTCGGAGATCTCACCGGCGCCGAACGCGACCAGCTGGCGGGGACGCCCTTCCCGCCCGGCTTCGACCCGAACACGATCCTCGCGCACCTCACCCCCGGCTCGGGCACGAGCGCGCTGCAGGCAGGCATGACCCGCATCGGCGACCCGTACGTGTGGGGCGCCACCGGTCCGGACGAATTCGACTGCTCGGGACTCGTCGTGTGGGCGTACAAGCAGATCGGCAAGACGCTGCCGAGGTCCAGTCAGGCGCAGGCCAGCGGCGGCACCCCGGTGTCCCGCGACGCCCTGCAGCCCGGCGACGTCGTCCTCTTCTACAACGACGCGTCCCACGTCGGCCTCTATGCCGGAAACGGCAACATTCTCCACGCCTCGACGTTCGGTGTTCCGGTGAAGATCGAGTCGATGGCGAAGTTCCCCTTCTACGGGGCGCGCCGCTACTGACGGCGACCGTCCGACGGCGGCGCCCGGGCGTGCTCATACACTCACCGGCGTGCCCGCTTCAGACCCGTCTCCCGCAACGGATCCGACCTCGCGCCGTCCGGCGCGCCCGTGGGAGCTGGCCGCACTGGCCGGACTCGTTCTCGCCGTCGTCGTCGTACTCGCACTGACCGGGTTCTCCCGGACCGAGCGGGCCGCCGACGGAGCCGTCGGCACCGTGCAGGCCGACGCCGAGGCGCGTGCGGCAGCCGTCCAGACGCTCCTCGACACCTGGGCGTCGGCCGTGCGGACGAACGACGCGGCCCGGTTGTCCGGTCTGATGGATCGGGCGGCGGCACCGGGATTCCTGGCCGCCGAGACGCGGCGGGCGGGCAACGTTGCCGGGGTGGAATTCTCGGACTGGGGCTACGAGATCGCCGAGGGAGCCGAGACGGCGGTGCCGTCGAGTCTCGTCGACGCGATCGGGGCCGACGAGGTGTGGGCCCCCGCCGTGCAACTCCGCTACGCGATCGCGGACGAGAGTCCCACCCGCAAACCGGTGGCTCTCGTCGTCGCCCGGCGCGGCGACCGCTGGGCACTCGTCAGCGACAGCGCCACCGTGGACGGCGAGCGGCGGACCTGGCGCGGACCGTGGGATTTCGGACCCGTCGTGTCGCGCCGCGTCGAAACCGGTGACGGGCGGACGTCGGTGGTGCTCGGACATCCCGAGAACGCCACCATGGTCGACCGGCTGGCGGACGAACTCCCCGCCGCCGTCGTCAACGCCACCCAGCTGTGGGGTTCGAACTGGGCGGGCCGCGCGCTCGTGTGGGTCGCGGGATCGCAGGACGAGTTCACGGCTCTCGTCGGGCCGAATCACGACGGACGCGACATCGCCGCCGTCGCCATCTCGGACGCCGTCGACCCCGACGCCGCCACGGTCACCGGACAGCGAATCGTGTTCAGCCCCGCGTCGGCGGACCGGCTGACCGAGATCACCCGGCGGGCGATCCTGCGGCACGAGCTGATCCACGTGGCGGCACGCGCCGAGACGGTGGACCGCTCGCCGATGTGGGTGCTGGAGGGCTACGCGGAGTACGCGGCCTACCGGGGGACCGGCGAGGCCGAACGGCAGATCGCGCCGGCACTGACCGCGCAGGTGGGTGCCGAGGGTCCGCCGACCGACTTCCCCGAGGACACCGACTTCTCCGGGTACGGACAACGCGGTTCGGTCGCCTACGAGACGGCGTGGTCGATCAACGCCTTCGTCGCGGAGCAGTACGGCGAATCGAGGCTGACCGAGCTGTACCGGACGCTGGCTTTGGGAGAGGCCGATCCGGAAACGGTCGACGGGCGGCTGTCCGACGTCCTCGGCGTCGACGCCGATCAATTCCGCGACCGCTGGACCGACTGGGTGGGTGCTCACCTGGGGTGACCCTGCGTCCGTCGCCGCACGGTCCACCGCCTACGGTGATCACATGCGCCGAACCCTGTTGGTGACGAACGATTTTCCGCCGCGACCCGGCGGAATTCAGTCGTACCTGCACACCTTCGCCAAGCACCTGCCCGCCGACGACCTGGTCGTCTACGCCCCGCGCTGGCGCGGCGACTCGCACATCAAGTTCGATGCGCGGCAACCGTTTCAGGTCGTCCGGCACCCCACCACCTTGATGGTGCCCACCCCGTTCGTCGCCCGCCGTGCCGCCACGTTGCTCGCCGAACACGACTGCACGGGCGTCTGGTTCGGCGCAGCCGCCCCGCTCGCGCTGCTGAGTTCGACGCTGCGCCGCGCCGGGGCGGAACGGGTGGTCGCGAGTACCCACGGGCACGAGGTCGGCTGGTCGATGCTCCCCGCCGCGCGCCAGGCCCTGGGACGGATCGGCGACCGGACCGACGTCGTCACGTATGTCAGCCGATACACGAGGGGCCGCTTCGCGTCCGCGTTCGGCGCGAGTGCCGCGCTCGAACACCTGCCGCCGGGAGTCGACACCGACCTGTTCACCCCGGACAGCGGCGCGCGGGCCGAACTGCGGTCCCGCTACGGGCTGGGGGAGCGGCCGACGGTCCTGTGCCTGTCCCGTCTCGTGCCCCGCAAGGGCCAGGACATTCTCATCAAGGCGCTCCCGGGCATCCGCGAGCACATCGACGGCGCCGTGCTCGTGATCGTCGGCGGCGGCCCCTACGAGGACCGCCTGCGCTCGCTCGCGCGCTCGGTCGGGGTGGAGGACCACGTCGTGTTCACGGGCACGGTGCCGTCCGCCGAGCTGGCGGCGCACCACACGATCGCCGACGTGTTCGCGATGCCGTGCCGCACGAGGGGCGCGGGACTCGACGTCGAGGGCCTCGGCATCGTCTTCCTCGAGGCGTCCGCCACCGGTGTGCCGGTCGTCGCCGGACAGTCCGGTGGCGCCCCGGAAACGGTGCGGCAGAACGAAACCGGCATGGTCGTGGACGGCACGTCGGTGGCCGAGGTGGCGCGTTCGGTGATCTCGGTCCTGTCGGACCGCGACCGCGCGGCCGCGATGGGGGCGGCCGGCCGCGAATGGGTCAGGGCGGAGTGGCGATGGGACGTGCTCGCCGCCAAGCTCCAGGCACTGCTTGCATGACCGCTCGTGAGTACTTGTCAACCGCCCGCGGTTGACAAGTACTCACGAGCCCGGAGGGCACTACTTGGCGTAGATGGCGGCGATGTCGTCGGCGAAGCTGTCGTGCACCACGTTGCGCTTGAGCTTCATCGTCGGCGTGAGCTCGCCGGTCTCCTCCGTGAAGTCGACGGGCAGGACCCGGAACTTCTTGATGGCCTCCGCGTGCGACACGAGCTTGTTGGCCTCCGCGACGGCCTCGTCGATCTCGGCCGTGAGGTCGGCGTCGGCGAGCAGATCCGCGACCGTCGTGCCTGCGGGCTTGCTGTTGCGCTCGTTCCACGCGGGCAGCGCGTCGGCGTCGATGGTGATCAGCGCGCCGATGAAAGGCTGCTGGTCTCCGACGACGATGGCCTGGCTGATCAGCGGGTGCGCACGCAGGTGATCCTCGAGCTGGGCGGGGGAGACGTTCTTGCCGCCCGCTGTGACGATGATCTCCTTCTTGCGGCCGGTGATGGTGATGTACCCGTCCGCGTCGACCGATCCGAGGTCGCCGGTGTGGAACCAGCCGTTCTCGATCGCGTCGGCGGTCGCGTTCTCGTTGCGCCAGTAGCCGCTGAAGACGACCGGCCCCGACAGCAGGATCTCGCCGTCGTCGGCGATGCGAACGGAATTGCCCGCCAACGGCTTGCCGACCGAGCCGACCTTCTGCTCGCCGATCGTGTTGACCGCGAACGCCGCGGACGTCTCGGTGAGGCCGTAGCCCTCGTAGATCGTGATGCCGATGCCGCGGAAAAAGTGGCCGAGGCGGGCGCCGAGCGGGGCGCCGCCGGAGATCGCCAGCTGGCACTTGCCGCCGAGCGCCGCCCGCAGCTTCGAGAACACCAGCTTGTCGAACAGCGCGTGCTTGGCCTTGAGCACCAGCCCCGGCCCGCCCTTGTCCTGAGCCTCGCTCCAGGCGATAGCCGTCTCGGCGGCGGCGTCGAAGATCTTGCCCTTGCCCTCGCCGTGGGCCTTGGCGCGGGCGCTGTTGTACACCTTCTCGAACACACGCGGCACGGACAGGATGAAGTCGGGGCGGAATTCGCCGAACGTGGGGACGAGGTTCGGGATGTCGCTGGTGTGTCCGAGTGCGGCGCCGGCGTCGAACGACGCGATGCTGACGGCGCGCGCCAGGACGTGCGCCATCGGCAGGAACATCAGGGTGCTGACGCCGGGCGTCTTCAGCAGGGTGCCGAGACTGGAATCGAGGATGCCCTTGGACTCGGCGATGAGGTTGGAATGCGTGAGCTGGCAGCCCTTGGGCCTGCCGGTGGTGCCGGAGGTGTAGATGAGGGTGGCCGGATCGCTCGACTTCAGCGCGGCCACGCGGGCCTGGACTTCGGAGTCGGGCACGTCGGCGCCCAGTTCGGTCAGTTCCTCGACGACGCCACGGCCGCCGTCGGACACCTCGATCTGGTAGACGCCGCGGAGCGCGGTCGCCTCGGCCGCGACGGCCTTCACGGTTGCCGCGTGCGTCGCGTTCTCGACGACGAGATCGATCGCGGCGGAGTCCTCGAGGATCCACCGGACCTGCTCGGCGGAGGACGTCTCGTAGATCGGGACGGTGACGCCGCCCGCTGCCCAGATCGCGAAGTCGACGAGGGGCCACTCGTACCGGGTGGCCGACATCAGTGCCACCCGGTCGCCCTGCTGGACGCCGAGGGCGATGAGACCCTTGGCGACCGCGGTGACCTGAGCCGCGAACTCGGCGGCCGTGACGTCGGTCCAGCGTCCGCCGATCTTGCGCTTGTACACGACCAGCGTCGGGTCGGCCGCGGCGTGGGCGAACACCGAGTCGACCGCGGACGCGTCCTCCGCGATCGTGAACGACTGTGGCGCGCTGAACTCGGGCACGAAAACCTCCGACACTGAAGATACTGACGAGTAGGATTGTCGTCCCAACTTTAGACCTTCCCCCGCCCGGCCTGCTTCCAGGCCGAAGAAGCGTGGTCAGAGCCCTGCCGGCGAGGTGCTGCGGAACCCCGCGGCCACCGCCGGCAGCGGTATGTGAAGCTAGTCGCCGTGAGCAGCATTCAGGTCGCAGACCAGACGTTCATCGCGGCCCCACCACAGCAGGTCGCGGCGGCGATCGCCCCGCCGGCCCGCTGGCGCCGGTGGTGGCCCGATCTCACTCTCGCCGTCCGCGAGGACCGGGCCGAGAAGGGCATCCGGTGGACGGTGGCCGGACCCCTCACCGGAACGATGGAAGTGTGGCTCGAGCCGGTGCTGGACGGGGCGATCGTCCACTACTTCCTCCACGCCGAACCGGCCCGCAGCGAGGGCACCCCCGATCTGGCCGTACTGAACCGTCGCAGGCGCGTCGAGGGAAAGGTCATGTCCTTCGAGGTGAAGAAGGAACTCGAGGCCGGTCGCGCTGCGGGAGAACCGCCGTCCTGAGGCAGATCCGGCCGCGCGGCGGGGTCGGCATTGTGTCAGGGCGCCGAGATCGTGTGTGATAGTCGGGCACAACACAGACATACGACACCGGTAACGGCGTGGCCCCGCGATCGACGAGCGGGTCGGCCAGGCGAAAGGAAGCGTTCACTCCATGCCCGAGAGGACCAAGAGGTCGATCAGTATCGAGGCGCCGCCCGCCCGGGTGATGGATGTGATCGCCGACTTCGACGCGTACCCGGCGTGGGTGGCCGCAGCGAAGTCCGTCGAGGTCATGGAACCCGGACAGGGCGGCCGGGCCGACCGGGTGCGGTTCGTGCTCGACGCGGGCATGGTCAAGGACACGTACGTACTCCGCTACGACTGGGCTCCCGACGGCAAATCGGTCAGCTGGGAGCTCGAGTCCGGTGAGATCCAGAAGTCGCAGTTCGGTTCGTACGTTCTGGAGGACGAGCCGGGCGGCGGCACCACCGTCACATACGAGCTCACCGTCGACCTCACCATTCCGATGATCGGCCTGTTCAAGCGCAAGGCGGAGAAGGCGATCACCGACACCGCGCTCAAGGAACTCAAGAAGCGGGTGGAAGGCTGAGCAGCGAGGGTCGTGCCGGACCTGCGCGGGTCCAGTTCTTCGTAGGGAAGGGGGGCGTCGGGAAGACGACGCTTGCGGCCGCGACGGCGCAGGCGGCCGCAGAGGCGGGAAACCGGACTCTCCTCGTCTCCCTCGACCAGGCGCACTCCCTCGCCGATGTGATCGGGATCGCCGCCGCCCGGGACCTCGTGTCCGTCACCGACACCCTCGACGTGCTCGAACTCGACACCCTCACGTTGCTCGAGAACAGATTCCGGAGTCTGGCAGCGGTTCTCGCCGCCGCCGGATCGCACGACCACGGTGCCCAGCTGTCGGCGCTCGAACCGGAGGAGCTGACGGGGCTTCCCGGCGTGCAGGACGTGCTCGGGCTGCGCGAGATCGTCCGGTTCGCCACCGAGGGCGACTACGACGCCGTCGTGGTCGACTGCCCGCCCACCGCGGACTGCCTGCGGACGCTCGCCGCGCCTGCGATGGCCCTCGAGTACATCGAGCGGGTGTGGCCGCAGCACCGCCGCATCGTCGCGCTCCTGGGTTCCGATCCGCGCCTCGTCATGCTGGTGACGCTGATCGAACAGGTCGTCGCCGCGGTCGGCGAGGTCCGGGAGATGCTCGCGAACCGGGCGAAAACCACTGTGCGACTGGTGACGACGCCGGAGCGGGTGGTGCTGACGGAGACCCGGCGCACCGTGGCGGTGGCAGCGCTGTCCGGCCTGCGCATCGATGCGATCCTCGTGAACAACCTTCTGCCGCACTTCGATTCGCCGGCAGGACACGACGATCCCGGTGTGGCATGGTTGATCAGGCGGCGAGCTCTGCAGCAGCGGGTGCTCGCCGAGCTGACCGCCTCCGCGGGCGCCACGGTGATCCTCTCGGTGACCCGGTCGGTGACGGAGCCGGTAGGGTGGGCCGATCTCGGCGGAATCGCCCGGGAGTTGTATGCCGACGACACGGACGCGGTTGCGGTGTTGGGGAAGAACCCGCCTGCAGTGCGGGTGGGGCTGGAATCGGGGGCCGGTGTGGATTCTGTGTACACGATGCGGATGTATCTTCCGCTCGTGAACCCGTCGACCCTCACGTTGGGTCGAGTGGAGGACGACTTGGTCGTGGGAGCTGAAGGGGTGCGCCGCCGGGTCCGCCTCGCCTCGGTCCTGCGCCGGTGCGTCGTCGCGGGCGCAGAACTCGACGGAAGCGATCTGGTCGTGCGCTTCACGCCCGACCCGCAGGTGTGGCCGGTATGAACGACGACCACGCGCAGCTGGTGGCCGAGCTGCGGGCGCTCGCCGAGACCGCACTGGACCGTCTCGAGCCGATTCTCCAGCGCGCGGCGGCGCCGCACGCCCCGGCGGACGCCGAGGGTGGGGTGCCCGGAACCGGGCAGTGGTCGGGGTGCACGTGGTGCCCGGTGTGCGCACTCGCGGCCCTGATCCGCGGTGAGCAGCACGATCTCGTGACCCTGCTCGCCGGCCAGGCGTCCGTGCTGATCGCGGTGCTGCGGCAGGTCCTCGACGAGCATGCCGTTCACGACACCCCGGACCCCGGCGGCCCCGACACTCCGGAACCCGGCCCGGGCGGTGGAACGCCCGAACCGGACGGCGGCTCGGCGTTCGAGCCGATCACGGTCACCATCAAGCATTGAGTGTGCTCTGCGCGGACCGGATCGCCGGACTCGTGCACGTCGGCGATCCGGCATGGGCACAATCATCTCCATGAGCACAGGCACGGGCAGCGAACGTGGCGGCAGCGCGGCGCTGACCATCGGCATCGACGTGGGTGGAACGAGCATCCGTGCGTCGGTGGTCGACTCGGCCGGTGAGGTGCTCGATTCGCTCCAGTCGCCGACCCCGGCGTCGGCGAAGGCACTCGAGAACGGCCTGGACCGCGCGGTCCGGGAGCTGTCCGCGCGGCACGACGTCGCCGCGGTGGGGCTGGCGGTCGCCGGGTTCATCACGCCCGACCGCACGACGGTGCGGTTCGCGCCGCATCTGCCGTGGGTGGGTGCACCCGTCGGCCGGGACCTCGGGCAGCGTCTCGGTCTGCCGGTGATCCTCGAGCACGACGTGAACGCGGCGGCCTGGGCCGAGCACCGGTTCGGTGCGGCCGCAGGCGGCCGGAACGTGGTGATGCTCGCGATCGGCACGGGTATCGGCGCGGCGCTCCTCGCGGACGGCCGGCTGTACCGCGGCAGCCACGGCGTCGCACCCGAACTCGGCCACATCCAGGTGGTCCCCGACGGGCGCCCGTGCGCGTGCGGCAAACACGGCTGCTGGGAGCGGTACTGCAGCGGGACGGCCCTCGTCGACACCGCGATCGAACTTCTGGCCGCGGATCCGGCGACGTCGACCGTCCTGGCGCGGGAGGTGGCGGTCGATCCCGGTGCGCTGACGGGCCGGCGGATCGCGGGCGCGGCACAGGACGGCGATCCACTGGCACTGGAGACCATGCGGGAGTTCGCCCGTTGGCTCGGCGTCGGCCTGGCGCTCATCGGGGACGTGTACGACCCGGATCTCGTCGTGATCGCCGGTGGGGTCGCGAGTTCCTCACCGCTGTTCATCGACGAGGCCCGCGAGCACTACGCGGCGCTGACGACGGGGGCCGGGCACCGGCCGCTCGCCCGCATCCGGCCTACCCAACTGGGGGAGGCGGCGGGCATGATCGGAGCGGCGGAACTCGCTCGGGCCGTCCTGCCCGATCGGGTGGGTTGACGTCCGGCCTACTGCTGTAAACCCGCAGAGTGTGATGCTGTGCGGGGCTCCCGGGCGTGTGTAGCGACCCTCACCCACCCGAAGTAGAGTCGACCCGAACGAAGCTTGGGTTGTGAACGGGAGGGACGCCATGTGGTACTGGCTCTTCAAGTACGTGTTTTTGGGGCCGGTTCTCTGGGGGCTGGGTAGGCCGACCGTGGAGGGTACGGAGAACATTCCGGCGGAGGGTGGCGCCATATTGGCGAGTAACCATCAGGCCGTGCTGGATTCGTTCTTCCTGCCGTTGCGTGTGCCGCGGAGGATCACTTTTCTCGCCAAGAGCGAGTACTTCACCGGGACGGGACTCAAGGGCGCTTTCCAGCGCTGGTTCTTCTCGGTGGTCGGCCAGGTGCCGATCGACCGGACGGGCGCCGACGCCGCGCAGGACGCATTGAACGCCGGGTTGCGCGTCCTCTCGCAGGGCAAGCTGCTCGGCATCTACCCGGAGGGCACCCGGTCGCCCGACGGTCGCCTCTACAAGGGCAAGACGGGCCTGGCCCGCATGGCCCTCGAATCCGGTGTGAAGGTCATCCCGGTCGCCATGATCGGAACGGAGAAGGTCAACCCGATCGGCTCCCGGGTGTGGCGCCCTTCGAAGGTCACCATCCGCGTCGGTGAGCCCATCGACTTCTCGCGGTTCGAGGGCATGGGCGGCAACCGTTTCGTGGAGCGGGCCGTCACCGACGAGGTCATGTACAAGCTGATGAAGCTGTCGGGTCAGGAGTACGTCGACATCTACGCGGCGACGCTGAAGAAGAAGGCGCCCGCCGCCGACGCCTCGGTGGCCGATGTGGCGCCGGCGAGCGACGCGACCACCGTCACGCGACTGCCGGACACGCGGGCGAGCTGACCGCCGCGACCTCTCAGCCGACGGGGACGGTGAGATCGTCGGAGGTCTCCGACCGATCGTCCTCGTCGGACTGTGAGGGGCGGGTGCGGAACGCGACGATCGCGACCAGCACCACGGCGAGTCCCCACCACACGTACGACGACGCCAGGAACTGATCCCACAGATTCCAGTGGGTTCCGCTCCAGCGGCCCACCCCGAGTTTCCAGTGCGCGGCGAGCCTCACGACGACGACGCCGGCCACGGCCGTGACCGCCAGGCCGACACTTCGGCGGCGGTAGGCGAGGACCCCGAGCACGAGGATCACCGGCACCGACCACACCCAGTGGTGCGACCAGGACACGGGGGAGACGAGCAGTCCGAGAACGGCGTTGAGTCCCAGCGCGAGCGCGGTCTCGCCGGACCGGAGCGCCCGCGCCATCGCGAGAATCACGAGTGCGAGAACCACGACGCTCAGCAGCAGCCAGAACGGGGTGCGCACCGAGTCGCTCAGGCCGAGCCGGGCCAGCACACCGGTGATGCTCTGGTTCGCCGGATACGCCGGGGTGCCGATCCGATCGGAATCGAAGAGCGTGTGCGTCCAGTAGGTGACGGAGTCGTTCCACGTCGCGATCGCGCCCACTGCGCTGAACGCGAGGAAACTGACCCCGGTCACGACGGCGGAGCGGAAGTCCTTGCGCACCAGGAAGTACAGGATGAACACGGCGGGCGTCAGCTTCACCGCCGCCGCGAGGCCGATCAGCACGCCGCGCGGCCACGGCGTCTTCTTCGGCAGGCAGTCCGCGGCGACCAGCAGCATCAGCAGGATGTTGACCTGCCCGTAGTCCAGGGTCGACGAGACGGGTTCGAGGGCCATCGACACCGCGAGCGCACCGAGGGCAGTCCACACCAGCGTCGTGCGGGGTGCGATGCCCAGCGAGTCGAGCGTGACGACGAGAACACCGAACAACGCGATCAGCGACAACACCGTCACGACGGTCCCGGCAGTCGCCAGCGACACCGTCGACAGCGGACTGAAGACGACGGCGGCGAGCGGCGGGTACGTGAACGGCAGGAAGTTGCCCATCTGGGTGGCCGGCATCGACCCGTACAGGGTCGGGCCGTGCAGAAACACCGAACCGCCCAGGCGGTAGACGTCGAGATCCAGCCGGTAGTAACTGCCGAAGTCCCGCAGGCCGGGCAGGCCGAGCAGGTTGTAGGCGAATCCGATTGCGAGCCCGGCGAGGACGAGGACTCGGACGACGAGACCTCCGATGCGGAGATGCAGAGGCACCCGCGGGGGGTCGATCAGGTCCGCGACAGGGGCGGCGGACTGTCGACCGTCGGAGGTTGCGCGCACCGAGGCCTCCTTCACGAGGTAGGGGTGGATCCGGATGACGCCAACGGGTGAGGCATAGTTTGCGGGCGTGCGTTACTTCTACGACTGCGAGTTCATCGAGGATGGTCGCACGATCGACCTGGTGTCGATCGGGGTGGTCGCGGAGGACGGACGTGAATTCTACGCGGTGTCCACCGAGTTCGATCCCGACCGCGCGGGCAAGTGGGTGCGCAGGAACGTGCTGCCGAAGCTGCCGCCGCCGTCGTCGCCCCTCTGGAAGAGCCGCGCCCGCATTCGCGACGACCTCTACGCGTTCCTGATTCCCCGGCCCGGCATCGTCCCCGAACTGTGGGCGTGGGTGGCCGCCTACGACCACGTCGCCCTCTGCCAGTTGTGGGGGGACATGACGGAGCTGCCGCAGTCGCTGCCCCGGTACACGCGGGAACTCCGCCAGTACTGGGAGGAACACGGCAGCCCGGCGCTCCCACCTGCACCGGGTGACGCGCACGACGCCCTCGCCGACGCCCGGCACAACCTGGCGAAGTTCGAGGCAGTTCGAGCGGCGCGCTCACTCCGGTGACCTGACTCGCCATCGCTCCGGTCGAGCGAATATCCTGTATGGGTGAACTGGACTGTCGACGTGCCGATCGACCGCTTGCCCGAACTCCCGCCGCTGCCCACCGAGATGCGTGAGCGCCTCGATGCAGCGCTGGCCAAGCCCGCTGCCCAGCAGCCGCAATGGCCCGAGGGTCAGGCCGCCGCGATGCGGACCGTCCTCGAGAGCGTGCCACCGATCACGGTGGCCAGCGAGGTCGTGGCCCTGCAGGAGAAGCTGGCCCAGGTCGCGCGCGGCGAGGCGTTCCTCCTCCAGGGCGGTGACTGCGCCGAAACGTTCGCCGACAACACCGAGCCACACATCAAGGGCAACATCCGCACCCTGCTGCAGATGGCCGTGGTCCTGACGTACGGAGCGAGCCTGCCCGTCGTCAAGGTCGCCCGCATCGCCGGCCAGTACGCCAAGCCGCGGTCGTCGAACGTGGACGCCCTGGGCCTGCAGTCGTACCGCGGCGACATGATCAACTCCCTCGTCGCCGACGAGGCCGTGCGCGCCCACGACCCGTCGCGGCTCGTGCGGGCGTACGCGAACGCCAGCGCCGCGATGAACCTGGTCCGCGCGCTCACCGGCGCGGGCATGGCCGACCTGCACAAGGTGCACGATTGGAACCGCGAGTTCGTGGCGTCGTCGCCGGCCGGGGCCCGGTACGAGGCACTCGCCGCGGAGATCGACCGCGGGCTGCAGTTCATGAACGCCTGCGGCGTCACCGATCCCAGCCTGCACCACGCGCAGATCTTCGCCAGCCACGAGGCGCTCGTCCTCGACTACGAGCGCGCGATGCTGCGCCTCGACAACGACGACGACCACGCCAAGCTGTACGACCTGTCCGCTCACTTCCTGTGGATCGGCGACCGCACCCGTCAGCTCGACGGGGCGCACATCGCGTTCGCCGAACTCGTGTCGAACCCGATCGGCCTGAAGATCGGACCCAGCACCACACCGGAGATGGCGGTCGAATACGTCGAGCGCCTCGACCCCACCAACAAGCCGGGTCGCCTCACCCTGATCTCGCGCATGGGGAACAACAAGGTCCGCGACCTGCTGCCGCCCATCATCGAGAAGGTCCAGGCCACCGGTCACCAGGTGATCTGGCAGTGCGACCCGATGCACGGCAACACGCACGAGGCGTCCACGGGATACAAGACCCGCCACTTCGACCGCATCGTCGACGAGGTGCAGGGATTCTTCGAGGTCCACAACGGTCTCGGCACGTACCCGGGCGGCATCCACGTCGAACTCACCGGTGAGAACGTCACCGAATGCCTCGGCGGCGCGCAGGACATCTCGGACCTCGACCTGTCCGGTCGCTACGAGACGGCGTGCGACCCTCGCCTGAACACCCAGCAGTCCCTGGAACTGGCGTTCCTCGTCGCGGAGATGCTGCGCGGCTGATCGCCCGCATCATTCGGACCCTCACTGCCCTGCACCTGCGGGGTCAGGGCAGTGAGACCAGGGTGACCGTGCTCCCGGGCTTCACCAGATCGCCGCTGCCCGGGTTCTGGCTGATGACGAACGACCTGTCCGTGTCGGTCACCGAACGCACCTTGACGTCGAGTCCGAGACGGCTCAGTTCGTCCCGCGCGGATCCGACCGTCCGGCCCAGCATCGACGGAATTCGCACCGCATTCGACACACTCAACGTCACGCTGGTACCCGCATTGACGCGGGCGCCCGCCTTCGGGCTGGTGGCGATCGCGTCCCCGGCGGCGACGTTGCGGTCGAAGTCCGTGGTGACGTCCTGCACGACGATGCCCACCGCCTCGAGTGACGCGCGGGCCTCGGCTTCCGACATGCCCTTCACGTCGGGAACATCGACCGGCGGTGCACCTTTGCTGACGATCAGTTTGACCGTGGAACCGGTCGCGAGCTCGGTACCCGGTGCCGGGTCGAGTGCGGCCACCGCACCGATCGGGACCTTCGCGCTGAACGCCTGACCGCCGTCGACCGGGGTGAACGTGCGGTTCCGCAGTTCCTGCTCGATTCCGGCGCGCTCACCGCCCGCGGGCAGCGGCGGGACCGTCGGCCTCCCGAGGGAGACGAGAAGAGCCACCGTGCCGTCGCGGGAGATCCGCGAACCGCCGGTGGGATCGGTACCCAGCACCGTGTCGAGCGCAGCCGTGTCGGAATACTGCCCCCGGATCTCCGTCGACAGCCCGGCCGCTTCGATCGCCGTCACCGCCGCACCGCGATCGAGACCGTCGGTGGTCGGGACCGCGGTGAATCGGCCCGAACCCATCCACCAGCCACCGAAACCCACCGCCAGGGCGAGCATCAGGATCACGAGCAGCCACACGATCGTGGTCCGGCGCGACCGCTGCCGTTCGGCGGCGAAGTCGGGGTAGTGATAGCCGTCGTCGGGTTCGTCCTCCACCCCGAACGACGGTTCGTCGATCGGCGGGCGCGGAGTCTGGGTGGTGACGACCCGCGTGTGCTGGACACCGGGCTGCGCCGGTAGCGGGCTGGGCGGCGACAGCGGCGCGGCGGGGGGAAGGTGCA